>NZ_DBHKZA010000085.1:0-23872 GCF_057314935.1 Achromobacter sp. | reverse complement strand
GGTGCTGCGCCACATCGGTCTCGGGCAGCCCGGTCATGGGCAGCAGCCCGTCTTCCCAGTGCCCGTTGCGCAGCAGGCGTTCCTGCGGCGAATGCACCAGGATGGATTCGTCGTAGTAGGGGCGCGGCTCGCCCGCCCCGCGTTCGATGATGCCGAAGTCGGCGAGCATCTCGCGCACATGGGTCGAGGCCATGGACGGCAGCGGCAGATAGTGCGCGCCCAGCGGATAGTCCAGTTCGCCTTGCCGTCCGGCTGCGGCATTGCCGGCGAATTCGGGGCCTTGGACCACGACGAAATCGGTGTATCCCTCCCGCGCGAGTTTCCAGGCGCAGGACAGGCCGGCCACGCCGGCGCCCAGGATGGCGACGCCATGCCGGTAGTGGGCGGACGGCACGGGCAGCGCCGCGCCGTCGCGCAGGGCATGGCCGGCCCGCATGCCGGGGTAATGGACGTCAGGCGTGGTCTCGACGATGCGCGACCGGTAATAGCCGGCCGTGCCCGCCACCGCCGCCGTGGCGGCGGCGCCCAGCAGGAAGCTGCGGCGTCTCATCAGCGGATGACCTTGCGCCAGTCCTCGTCGAAATAACGCACGAGCGACTGCTCATTCAAGCGGTTGGGCGGCATCGCCAGGGCGGGCATGTCGGCCGGGAAATGGAAGAGTTCGCGCGTGGTCGCAGGATCCAGGTAGCGCGTGGGCACGGTGAT
Source organism: Achromobacter sp. (assembly GCF_057314935.1). Classification (NCBI taxonomy): domain Bacteria; kingdom Pseudomonadati; phylum Pseudomonadota; class Betaproteobacteria; order Burkholderiales; family Alcaligenaceae; genus Achromobacter; species Achromobacter sp. Next base: position 23,167 of record NZ_DBHKZA010000085.1, on the reverse strand, counting down.
CTTGTCAGGCGGGGTGTAATCACGCCGCTTGCTGGCCAGGATGAAGCCCCAGTCGCCGAAGGACGGCACATAGGTGTGGTACGGCCACGTGTTCAGGCCCGCTTCCTTCAAGGTGGCGTCCACGCTCCAGAAAGAGCGTGGCGCGAAATAGGGCGAGGTGGACTGGATCACCATATAGCCGTTTTCGGCCAGGTGGCGCGCCATCAGGTGGTAGACCGGCACCGAATACAAGCGGCCAAGGCCGAAGTTCGACGGATCCGGGAAGTCCACCACGATGAAGTCGTAGACCTCGGCGTGGGTTTCCAGCCAGCGGCCGGCGTCGTCGTTGATGACGGTGACGCGCGGGTCCTTCAACGACCCCTGGTTCAGCTTGACCAGCGGCTCGGAGCGCGAGAACAGCCCGGTCATGGCAGGGTCCAGGTCCACCAGCGTCACGTGCTCGATGTTCTTGTACTTGAGGATTTCGCGCACGGCCAGGCCATCGCCGCCGCCCAGCACCAGCACATTGCGCGCCCAGGGCAGCGTCTGCAGGCCGGGATGCACCAGCGATTCGTGATAGCGGTGTTCGTCGCGCGACGAGAACTGCAGGTTGTTGTTGATGTACAGGCGCAGGTCGTCGTGCCAGCGGGTCACGACCAATCGCTGGTAGGGCGTGGTTTCCGCGTGCACCACGTCGTCGCCATACAGACCTTTTTCGGCCCAGGCGGTCATGGCGCTGGAATAGAGGAAACCCAGCGCCAGGAAGCCGATCACCACGCAGGCGCGGATGGCCTTTTCGCCAGGCCGGCGGATTTCGGTGCGGAACAGCCAGGTCGTCCACAGCGCCACGCTGGCGTTCATGATGCCGAAGAGGAAGCTGGTGCGCAGCAGGCCCAGCTTGGGCGCCAGCAGCAACGGGAAGATCAGGGACACGGCCAGCGCGCCCAGGTAGTCGAACGTCAGCACGCGGCTGACGATTTCGCGGAATTCGGCCTTGCGCTGGTTGAAGACGCGCATCACCAGCGGGATTTCCATGCCGACCATCAGGCCGATGACGAACACGCCCACATACAGGGCGGCGCGGAAGGGGGCCGACAGCCAGGCGAAAACCAGGAACAGGACGGCGGCGGAAACCCCTCCCAATAATGCGACCAGCAGTTCGACGTCGATGAACCGATTCAAAACGTCTTCGTCTTTTACATATTTTGACAACCACGAGCCGATGCCCATGGCGAACAAATAGCAGCCGATGACGGAAGAGAACTGAAGTATCGAATCGCCCAGTAAATAGCTGGCCAGCGCGCTGCTGATGAGCTCATAGCCCAAACCGCAGGAAGCAACGATCAATACCGATAGGATGAGAACGCGGTCGCGCATGAGGTGTCCGACACGAAAAATGCGTTCGCAGTATATCGAACGCCGCGTATATACTGCGCGCAATTGGGAGGGTGGCAATGGGAGAAGCGATGCATCCGGCGGTGACCTATCTGATCTATATCGTCTCGGCGCTTGTCATGCTGGGCATTTTCACCGCGGTCTACACCGCCGTGACGCGCTACAAGGAATTCGAGCTGATCCGCGAAGGCAACATCGCCGCGGTGCTGTCCTACGGCGGCGCGCTTGTCGGTTTCAGTTTCACCCTTTGCTCCAGCATCGCCGTGCACGCCAGCTTCGTGATGTTCCTGGTGTGGGGCGTGGCCGCCATGGTGGTGCAGATCGTCGTGTACGTCGTGGTCGCGCAGGCCATCCGCGGCATGAACGAAGCCATCGAACAAAACAATATCGCCATGGGCGGCCTGATCGGCGCGATCTCGCTGTCCGCCGGCGTCGTCAACGCCGCCTGCCTGACGTAAGGCAGGCGCGCCGCATCCGATCTGACACGGGAGGACAATCCATGAGTCTCGGTTCATTTATCCGCAAGCAGTTCATTGACATCCTGCAATGGAACGAGGATCGCGATGGCGTGCTCGCCTGGCGCCATCCGATGCAGGATTTCGAAATCCAGTACGGCGCCAGCCTGACCGTGCGCGAATCGCAGATGGCGGTGTTCGTCAACGAAGGCAAGGTGGCCGACGTGTTCGGCCCCGGCATGTACAAGCTGACCACGCAGACGCTGCCGGTCCTGACGTACCTGAAGAACTGGGACAAGCTGTTCGAGTCGCCCTTCAAGTCGGACGTGATCTTCTTCAGCACGCGCCTGCAGCTGGGCCGCCGCTGGGGCACCGCGCAGCCGGTGACGTTGCGCGACAGCGAATTCGGCATGGTGCGGCTGCGCGCCTTCGGCGTGTATTCGTATCAGATCACCGACCCCGCCAAGTTCTACCGCGAAATCAGCGGCACGCGCGACGAATACACCGTCGACGACCTGGAAGCGCAGTTGCGCAACATGGTGGTCGCGGCGATGACGACGGCGCTGGGCGGCTCCAAAGTGCCGTTCCTGGACATCGCCGGCAACCAGGGCCTGATGTCGCAGAGCATCAGCGAACAGCTGGCGCCGGTGTTTGACCGCTATGGCGTCAAGCTGGACAACTTCACGGTTGAAAACGTGTCGTTGCCCGAAGAACTGCAAAAGGCGCTGGATACGCGGATTTCGATGGGCATGGCGGGCGATCTGGGCAAGTTCACCCAGTACCAGACGGCCACGTCGATTCCGTTGGCGGCGCAGAACGAAGGCGGTATCGCCGGCATCGGCGCCGGCCTGGCAGCCGGCGCGGCGCTGGGCCAGACCATGGCGGCCGGCCTGGGCGTAGGCCAGGGCCAGCCGGCGCAGCAAGCGCAGCCAGCCCAGCAGGCTGCGCCGGCAGCCGCGTCCGTCGACCCGGTCGCCCGGCTGCAGCAACTCAAGGACTTGCTGGACAAGGGCTTGATCACCGCCGCCGACTACGACACGGCCAAGGCGGAAGTGCTGAAGAAACTCACCAGCTAAGGCCCCATGCAGCAGGTTCTGTGTCCGCAGTGCGGCGCCCCGGTCAAGTTCACGTCCACGGCTTCGGTCATGGCGGTCTGCGGCGCTTGCCGCAGCACCTTGTTGAAGGATGCCGATTCGGTCAGGCGCATCGGCGAAATGGCCGACGTGCTGGAAGACTATTCGCCCCTGTGCCTGGGGGCGACCGGCAAGTCCGACAGCAAGCGTTTCGACGTGGTCGGCCGCATCCAGCTGCGTTTTGACGAGGGCTTCTGGAACGAGTGGTATGTGTGGTTCGAAGACGGGACCGACGGTTGGCTGTCGGACGCCTCGGGCCAGTACGCCCTGACCCGCCGCCGCAAGGTCAAGTCCACGCAGGGCATGCCGGCCTTTGCCGACATCGCGCCCGGCGACGAACTGAAGCTGGACGGCCAGCGCTTCATTGCCTCCGACGTGCGGGCCTGCAAGGCGGGCGGGGCGCAGGGCGAACTGCCGTTCGTGCCCGGCGACGGCTGGGAGGCCAAGGTGGCGGACTTCCGCAGCCTGGACGCCTTCTTGACGCTGGACTTCTCCGACGGCCCCGAGCCGGAGCTCTACATCGGAAAAGCGTTCGACCTGTCCGCCATGCAGGCGGGGTCCTTGCGCACCAACGAGCAGGTCGAGGAAACGGCTGGCCGGTTCCGCGGCCAGATCAAGGCGCTGGAGTGCCCGAATTGCGGCGGTCCCATCAGCTTCGTGGCAGCCATGGCCACCCAGGTGGTGTGCCCGTCCTGCGCGGCGACGGTGGATTGCTCGGGGCCTACCGCTGAAGTGATCGAGAAGGCGAACAAGGTCAAGTCGATCAGGACCACGCTGTCGCTCGGCGCGGTAGCCAAGATCGACGGCGCCAGCTTCACGCTGATCGGCCTGATGAAATGCGCCGACCCCGATCCCGAAGAGCCCTCGGACTGGATCGAATACCTGCTGTTCAATCCTCTCAAGGGTTTTATCTGGCTGGTGGAAACGGATGAAGGCTGGGAGCGCGTCCAGGTGTGCGACACCTGGCCCAGCTACAACAACGCGACCAGCGTGCGTTGGCGCTCCAAGCTGTACCAAAAACTGTACGACTACACCTCGCGCGTAGAAGTGCCGCTGGGCGCGTTCAACTGGCGCGTCAAAGCGGGCGACACCACCAAGATCACCGACTACAAGGCCGGCACGCTGAAGCTGACGCGCGAACTGGGCGACGCCGAACTCGGCTGGTCGGCCGCCGCGCCCGTAGCCCCTGCGCAGTTGGCCGAATGGTTCGGCAATGCCGAACTGGCCAAGCAGAAGTCCCTGCCGCTGGGCGGCAAGCCGGGCGGCTACGGCAAATGGGCGTGGTTCGCCACCATCGGGATGCTGTTCCTGAACATGGGCAATATCTTCAATGGCCGCTTTGTCCCGATCCTGATCGGCTTGGCGTTCCTGTGGTTCCCCGCCAAGCTGGCGGACAAGCTCTCCGGAAAGGACGAATAGGACGATGGGCAAGTTCCTGTATGCCATCTATGCCCTGGTCGTGGTGATGGCCGCCACCGGCGCCAGCTCCCCCGGCGTGCGCATGGCGGGCGGAAGCGGCGGCGGCAGCAGCAGTAGCAGCAGCTGGGGTAGCAGTTCGTCCGGCAGTTCGGGCTGGTCGTCCGGCGGATCCCACAAGTGACGGTGCATGCCACGCCTGGCCGCCACGTGCTGGCGGATTTCCGCGGCGTCGCGGCCGATCGCCTGACCGATCCCGCCGCACTGCAGGCGCAGATGATCGCGGCCGCCCAAGCCGCAGGCGCCCAGGTCCTGAGCGCCCATTTCCATCATTTCGGCGAAGGCGCCGGCGTGACCGGCGTGGTCATGCTGAGCGAATCCCACATCAGCATTCATTCCTGGCCGGAACACCGCTATGCGGCCCTGGACATCTTCATGTGCGGGTCGGCGCAGCCTGAACGGGCGCTGGCCTGCCTGCAGGCCGCGCTGGCGCCAGAATCGGTGCGCGTCACGACGGTCGCCCGCGGTTGAACCCTGCTTTTTCCCGTCTTTGATCTGGCTCAATTTGCGCTTTGGCCGCAAATTGACTAGCGTTATATACCTATATATATTTCGTTACCAACATCGCGATTCCCGAGGAGAAGATCATGTCTTGCAAACGCCCCTTGCTGGCGCTGTCCCTGGCGCTGTCCGCCTTTTGGGGCGCCAGCGCCCACGCCGGCGACTTGGTCGTGTCCGCCGCCGCCAGCCTTACCAACGCATTCAAGGAAGTGGCGCAAGGCTACGAGAAGGCGAATCCCGGCACCAAGGTCGTGCTGAACTTCGGCGCATCCGATGTGCTGCTGCAGCAGATCGTGAAGGGCGCGCCCGCTGATGTCTTCGCCTCGGCGGACCAGAAGGCGATGGACAAGGCCATCGAGGAAAAGGCCGTCAAGCCCGCTTCCCGCGTGGACTTCGCCGCCAACCAGATCGTGCTGATCGTCCCGACGGACAGCAAGGCCAACATCACGGCACTGAAAGACCTGACGCGCGACGACGTCAAGCGCATCGCCTACGGCAACCCGGCATCGGTGCCGGTCGGCCGCTACACGCAAGGCGCGCTGGAAGCCGCCGGCCTGTGGAGCGCCGTGCAGGCAAAGAGCGTGCTGGCCCAGAACGTGCGCCAAAGCCTGGACTACGTGTCGCGCGGCGAGGTGGACGCCGGCTTCGTGTTCGCCACCGACGCCGCCATCATGCCGGACAAGGTCAAGGTCGCCGTGCGCGTGCCGTCGCAAACGCCGGTCACCTATCCCATCGCCGTGACCACGCGTGAAGCCGCCGCCAAGGAAGCCGCAAGCTTCGTGGCCTATGTGCTGTCGCCCGCCGGCCAGGAAATCCTGTCCCGCTACGGCTTCCAGAAGCCCTGAGCCTTGTTCGATAGCAGGAACTGATGACTGATCCGGTTTGGGTGCCCCTGCTGCTTTCGCTGAAAGTGGCAGGCTGGGCAACGCTGTTGGCGACGGTGGCCGGCACTGCCGCGGCGTTTGGCCTGTCGCGCTGGCGCTGGCCGGGCCGCGACCTGCTGGACGCCATCCTGACCTTGCCGCTGGTGCTGCCCCCGACCGTGCTGGGCTATTACCTGCTGGTCTTGCTGGGCCGGCGCGGCGTCATCGGCGAAACGCTGGCGGGGTGGGGCATTGAATTGGTCTTCACCTGGCAAGGCGCCGTGATCGCGGCGTCCGTGGTGGCGTTTCCGCTGGTGTTCAAGTCGGCGCGGGCCGCCTTCGAGAACGTGGACAGCCAGCTCGAGAACGCGGCGCGCGTGCTGGGCGTCGGCGAGGCCGGGGTGTTCTTCCGCGTGACCTTGCCGCTGGCTGCCCGCGGCATCGCGGCGGGCGTGCTGCTGGCGTTCGCCCGCGCGTTGGGCGAATTCGGCGCAACCCTGATGATCGCCGGCAATCTGCCGGGCCGGACCCAGACCTTGTCGGTCGCCATCTACGAGGCCGTGCAGGCTGGAGACGACCGTACCGCCAACTTGCTGGTGCTGGTGACCTCGGTGACTTGCGTCGTGGTCCTGCTGGTGGCGGGCAAGCTGGTGCCTATCGGCGCCGGCCAACGCAACGGAGGCGGGCGATGAGCGTCAGCATCCAGGTCAACAAGCGCATGGTCTCGGGCGACCGGCACTTCGAACTGGACGTCGCGTTCACGTCGTCGTCCAAGCGCATCGCCTTGTTCGGGCCGTCGGGGGCCGGCAAGAGCCTGACGTTGCGAGCCGTGGCCGGCTTGCTGCGTCCGGACGCCGGTCGCATCGACATCAACGGCAGAGTGCTGTTCGACGCGCAGGCGGGCATCTGCCTGCCTTCGCAATCCCGGCGCGTGGCATACCTGTTTCAGGACTATGCGTTGTTCCCGCATCTGACGGTGGCGCAGAACATCGCGTTCGGTTTGCGCCGCGGCTGGCTCAATCCGCCCAAGCGCGAAGTCGGCCCTGAGGCGCGGCGGTGGGTCGACGCGTTCGAACTGGGCTCCATCGTGGGCAGCTACCCGAACGAAATCTCGGGCGGCCAGAAGCAGCGCGTGGCCCTGGCCCGCGCGCTGACGCTGCAGCCGGACATCCTGCTGCTGGACGAGCCCTTTTCGGCGCTGGATTCGCAGTTGCGCGGCAAGATGCGCCAGGAGCTGAACGTTCTGCAACGGCAACTGGACGTGCCGATGCTGCTGATCACCCACGATCCGGCGGACGTCGACGCCTTGGCCGACGAAGTCTTTGAAGTTCGCGAAGGCAAGGTGCGCCGCCGCGATGAGGACCTGGGCGTTTGAACGCGAGGCCCCCCTTGGGTGCTGACAGGCCCTAGTCCAGCACGCCCAGGATCACGCTGGACGCCTTGAAGATGGCCACGGCCGGCGCGCCCACGGCCAGTCCCAGGTCGGTGGCGCTTTCATTGGTGACGATGGCCACGAGGGTCGTGCCGCCCTCCATGCCGATCAGGATCTCGCTGTTGACCGCGCCCGGACGCACGGCGCTGATCTTGCCCTGCAACTGGTTGCGGGCCGACAGGCGCAGGCCAGGGCCGGGCGCGCCGACGATGACGTTGGACGCCTTCACCAGCGCAATCGCTTCTTTGCCGGGCGCCAAACCCAGTTCCGTCGTGCTTTCGCGGGTGATGGTGGCCGCAATGGTGTGGCCGCCGGCGATGCGCAGCAGGATCTCGTCGTTGACGGCGCCGGTGCGCACTTCGATGACGGTGCCCAGGAATTTATTGCGTGCACTGGTTTTCAGCATGAAACGCCTCATCAGGTCGATGTCGCCGCTGGCGTCCAGGCCAGCGCGCGTCAGGTTGTCCATGAACTTCCGATGTTCGGCCTCCAGCGCCCGGAACGTCGCGATCAGGCGCCGTGCGCGATCGGTCAATTGCGTGCCGCCACCGCCTTTGCCGCCCGCCGCCCGCACGACGAGGGGTTCGCCCGCCAGGTTGTTCATGGCGTCGATGGCGTCCCAGGCTCCCTTGTAGCTCATGCCCACGGCGCGCGCGGCAGCCGTGATGGAGCCTGTGGCGTCAATCTGCGCCAGCAGGTCTATGCGGTTCTTTCCGCCCCAGGTCTGGGCGCCGGAACGAAACCAGATCGAGCCGTCTAGTTCCAACATGGTCAAGTGTGTATCGGGTCAGGAGTCATTCCGGAGTGTAATGGACGCACGGGCTCCGGCAGGGGGCCGGCGGGCTGCAAATTTCAGGATGCGAATGAGATTCTGTTGAAACTTTACGGGGTTCGCGGCACTATGTTTACGCCCTGGGCTCTCGGAGAGAACGACATGAAAGCGTTTAAAGCGTTGAAATGGGTGGCGGCGGGTTCCATGACGGCATTGCTTGCCGCTTGCGCATCGGGCCCGACGGTGAAAGGCGATTACGACCATCAGGCCGATTTCGCGCAGTACCGCACGTTCGGCTACATGACGCCGCTGGGCACGGACAAGGCGGGCTACAGCAGCCTCTTGACCGAAAGACTCAAGGACGCGACTCGCGGTCAGATGGAAATGCGCGGCTACGCCTATAGCGCGACCAATCCCGATCTGCTCGTCAACTTCAGCGCCAAGCTTCAGCAAAAGACCCAAGTGACTCCGGCGCCGCCGCCCATGGGCCCGTACTACGGCTACCGTTCCGGGTTCTACGGCGGCTGGCCCGGCTACGGCTGGGGCGACGATGTCTACCAGTACACTGAAGGCACCCTCAACATCGACCTTGTCGATACGCGCCGCAAGCAGTTGGTGTGGGAAGGCGTCGCCGTAGGCGAAGTCCAGAACCCCGAAACCGCCGGCTCGCCGCAAAGCGTGGACAAGGCCGTTGCCGAGATTTTCGCCAAGTATCCGTTCCGCGCGGGTGTCGCCGCGCCGCAAGTGCCGGATAAAAGCAAACGCTAGCCAGAGGTAGCTGCATGACCACTCGCCGCAAGGCCCCGTCCACAGACACCGGCGATACGCCACCCTACGAAACCGTCGCCCTCGTGCTGCAAGGCGGGGGCGCGCTGGGGTCCTACCAGGCCGGGGTGTACCAGGGCTTGCACGAAGCGGGCATCCGGCCCAACTGGATATCCGGCATTTCCATCGGCTCGATCAACGCGGCCATCATCGCGGGTTCCCGCGAGGATGAACGCGTTGACCGGCTGCGCGGATTCTGGGAAAGCATCTGCCGTCCGGCCGGGTTCGCCTCGGTGCCGTGGGGCGACACGCTGGCGGGCATGTTCGAAGGCATTCCGTTCGGATTCGGTTCGCCCGCCATGAACGGCCAGTTGTCCGCGTTCCAGGCCCTGTTCTCCGGCCAGCCGGGCTTTTTCAAGCCGCGCTTTCCGCCGCCGTACTGGGCGCACGGCCGCGGCGCGGCCTCGACCAGCTTCTACGACACGACGCCACTTGCCGCCACGCTGCGCGAGTTCGTGGATTTCGACCTGCTCAACAGCGGGGCCGTGCGGGCCAGCTTCGGCGTCGTGAACGTGCGTACCGGCAATTTTGCTTACTTCGACAGCCTGAAAGACAAGCTGGGCCCTGAGCACATCATGGCCTCGGGCGCCTTGCCGCCCGGCTTCCCGTCGGTGGAAATCGACGGTGAACACTACTGGGATGGCGGGGTCGTGTCGAACACCCCGCTGGCGCAGGTGCTGACCACCGACAACATGCGCGACACGCTGGCCTTCCAGGTGGACTTGTGGCCCGCGCGAGGCGGCCTGCCGACCACGCTGGAAGAGGTGGCCGAACGGCAGAAGGACATCCAGTATTCCAGCCGGACCCGCCTGGTCACCGACCAGTTGCGGCGCGTGCTGAAGCTGCGTCATGGCCTGCAGCGCCTGCTGGAGCGCTTGCCCGAGAACGAGCGCAGCGCGCCCGAGCTGGCGGAAATACGCAAGCTGTCGCATACGCCGGCAACCAACATCATCAACCTGATCTACGAGTCCAAGCACCTCGAGCGCTTTTCCAAGGACTACGAGTTCGGTACCGAAGCCATGCGCGAGCACTGGGAATCCGGATTGTCCGACATCCGCCGGACGCTGGCCAAGCCAGGCATCCTGGCCCGCCCCACCGAGGACAGCTGCTTCGTGACACACGATATCCACCGCAACGGCAAGCGCAGTTAGGGGCAGAGCGTAAGACTAGTCTGATAGTTGAGGCATTGCGCCGCCAGACGCCGGTCACCCCGGTAGGCTTTCGGGACATCCAGCAACCTTGTTCCCGGATCCCGCTGCGGCCATGCCCGGCGCGGCGGTCCTGGTGGAGACCCGGCATGAATGCGCCCAACCCCTTCGCTTCCAGCCTTGTTGCGTCCAACCTTTTGGACCTCAACCCTGTTGCCTCTCAGCCTCTGGGCGTCCCGAACCCGGCGCCGGTGCGCGCCCGCCGCTCGCGGCAAACCGTTACCGCCGGCCCGGCCAGGGCGGATGACACCGAACGCAGCGACGACGGGTGGAGCCTGCTTTACCACGGATGGACCCTGATGGCGCCCGGCGGCGCCCGTGTCGACCTGACCGCGACGGAGCGCGCCTGCTTTCTGTGCCTGCTTCGCAACCCAGGCCGGGAGCTCGTGCGCGAGGAACTGATGGCCGCGCGCAATCCCGCCAGTGGCCGCGTCAGCATGCGCACCTTGAACGTCGCCATCTGCCGGCTGCGCCACAAGGTCTTGCAAACCGGCACACGCCTGCCGCTGCACACCGTGCACGGCGTGGGCTATGTGTTCCTGGGCAATCTCAGGGAGGTTTCCAGCCGCTGAGCCTGTTACTTATTTATCCCCGCGCACAACGAGTCAAGCCCCGAAAGTACGTAATTTCCCCAATAACTGAGTTACATTATCGGGCTATTCACGTGTCATGATCGACGCATGGCTTATTCTGATCGCGCATCGTTGCCGCGATTGAACCGTGCGCCGCCTTGACCCGGTCAATTGAAGCGGTTAACTACGCTACGCGGGGGTTTCAATGCGGTTTTCGCCTAAACGTGTTTCAGGTCTGGCTTTTTCCGGTGGCGTCCTCGCTCTCATATTGGCGGGATGCGGCGAAAAGCCCCAGATGAACCCCGGCATGCCCCAGGTCAGCGTCATTACCGTGCAGCCTGAGCGTGCTCCCATCGTTTCCGAATTGCCGGGCCGCGTGGATGCCGTGCGCGATGCGCAGATCCGTTCGCGCGTGACCGGCATCGTCCAGAAGATCACCTTCGAGCAAGGCGGCGACGTCAAGGAAAACCAGTTGCTGTTCAAGATCGATCCGGCGCCCTACAAGGCTGCCTACGATCAGGCGACGGCGCAGCTCAAGCAGGCGCAGGCGAATCTCTTCAGCGCCAAGCTGCTGGCTGACCGCTATGCGCCGCTGGTCAAGGCCAACGCCGTCAGCAAGCAGGAATACGACAACGCCGTGGCGTCGTTCCGCCAGGCCGACGCCGCCGTGGCGGCCGCCAAGGCCACGCAGGACAACGCGGCCATTAACCTGGGCTACACCGACGTCACTTCGCCCATCACGGGCCGCATCGGCAAGCCGCTGGTCACGGAAGGCGCCCTGGTCGAATCCACGTCCGCCACGCAGATGGCCACGGTGCAGCAGCTGGATCCCGTCTACGTGGACTTCACCCAGTCCACCGCGGAACTGGCCACGCTGCGCCGCGCGTTCGCCAGCGGCCAGTTGCAGCAGGTGGGCAAGGACACGGCGCGCGCCACCGTCGTGCTGGAAGACGGCACCGAATACTCGCATCCCGGCAAGCTGCTGTTCACCGGCATTACCGTGGACCCGTCCACGGGCCAGGTGAACCTGCGCGCCGAAGTGCCCAACCCCGACGGCATCCTGCTTCCCGGCATGTATGTGCGCGTCCGGCTGGAGCAGGGCGTGAACGACAAGGCGCTGGTCGTGCCGCAGCAAGCGCTGCAACGCACCGCCGACGGCTCGCAGAGCCTGATGCTGGTCAAGGACAACAAGATCGAACAGCTGCCCGTCACCACCGGCGGCGCCATCAAGAACAGCTGGTTGATCACCAGCGGTTTGAAGGCCGGCGACGTCGTCGTGGTGGAAGGCTTCCAGAAGATCCGTCCCGGCGCGCCCGTGCAGGTCAGCCAATGGAGCAAGAACGGCGCCCCTGCACCAGGCGGCCAGCCGGCGGCGCAACCCGGCGCCAAGCCGGCTGCCCCCGCCGAATCGCCCAAGCCTGCCGAACCTGCCCAGCAGGACAAGGCAGCAGGCCAGAAATCGTAAGCGGCACGCGGCGCAGCAAGCGCCGCGTTCCCCTTTGGTGAGCATCGCTTTCAGAGTCAGCCCACATGCCGCAATTTTTTATTGATCGACCAATTTTCGCCTGGGTAGTCGCCCTTTTCATTCTGCTGGCAGGGGTGTTGGCCATCCCGAACATGCCGGTGTCGCAGTACCCCGACGTGGCGCCACCGGCGATCACGATCACCGCAACCTACCCTGGCGCATCGGCCAAGGAAGTGGCGGAATCGGTCACCAGTATCATCGAAGACAAGCTCAACGGCGCCAAGGGCCTGATCTACTACGAGTCGGTCAGCGATTCCTACGGCACCTCGACGATCACTGCGACCTTCGCCCCGGGCACCGACCCCGATCTGGCGCAGGTGGACGTCCAGAACCGCGTATCGAACGTGATCGCGCAGTTGCCGGCGGCCGTGCAGCAACAAGGCCTGAAGTACGAGCAGACCAGTACCGGCTTTCTGATGATCGTGACGTTGTCGTCCACCGACGGCTCGCTGGATCAGACCGCGCTGGCCGACTACATCACGCGCAACGTCCAGAACCCGGTGTCGCGGGTGGCTGGCGTGGGCCAGTTCCAATTGTTCGCCGCACCGCGCGCTATGCGCGTCTGGGTTGACCCTGCCAAGCTGGTGGGCTTCAACCTGAGCATGTCCGAGGTCAATCAGGCCATCGCCGGGCAGAACGTGCTGATTTCCGGCGGCAGCATCGGCGCGCCGCCCAATCCGGATTCGCAGCGCATCACCGCCACGGTCACGGCCAACGGCCAGCTCAGCACGGTCGAAGGCTTCGGCAAGATCGTCCTGCGCGCCAATACCGACGGCTCCAAGGTGCTGCTGCGCGACGTCGCCCGCATCGAGGTGGGCGCTGACAACTACCAGTTCGGGGCCCGCCTGAACGGCAAGCCCACGGCGGCATTCGCCGTCGTGCTGTCGCCGAACGCCAACGCGCTGGCCACGGCGCAGGGCGTGCGCCAACAGATGGAAGAACTGTCCAAGTACTTCCCGGGCAACATCAAGTACGCCATCCCCTACGACACCGCGCCCTATGTGAAGGTGTCGATCGAGCAGGTGCTGCACACCCTGGCCGAAGCCATGGTGCTGGTGTTCCTGGTGATGTACCTGTTCCTGCAGAACGTGCGCTACACCCTGATCCCGGCACTCGTCGTGCCGGTGGCCATGCTGGGGTCGTTCGCGGTCATGCTGGCGCTGGGGTTCTCCATCAACGTGCTGACCATGTTCGCGATGGTGCTTGCCATCGGGATTCTGGTGGACGACGCCATCGTGGTGGTCGAGAACGTTGAACGGATCATGGCGACGGAAGGCCTGCCTCCAAAGGAAGCCACCAAGAAAGCCATGCCGCAGATCAGCGGAGCCATCATCGGCATCACGCTGGTGCTGGTGACGGTGTTCCTGCCGCTGGCCTTCATGAGCGGGTCGGTGGGCGTGATCTACCGCCAGTTCTCGGTGGCCATGGCCGTGTCGATCTTCTTCTCGGCCCTGCTGGCGCTGACGTTCACGCCGGCGCTGTGCGCCACGATCCTCAAGCCGGTGCCCAAGGGGCATCACAACGAAAAGAAAGGCTTCTTCGGTTGGTTCAACCGCAAGTTCGACGCGACTACCCACGGCTACCAGAACTGGGTGTCGCGCGTTCTGCACAAGGGCGGCCGCATGATGCTGGCCTTCCTGGTGCTGGTCTTGCTGCTGGGCTGGTTGTACCTGCGCCTGCCGTCGTCGTTCCTGCCCGAGGAAGACCAGGGCTACGTGATCAGCAACATCGAGCTGCCCACCGGCGCCAGCGCCAACCGCACGATCGAGGTGATCGAAGAGGTCGAGGCGTACTTCCGCAATATTCCGGCCGTCGAGAACATCATCACGGTGCAAGGCTACAGCTTCAACGGCAACGGCCTGAACGCCGCGATTGCGTTCACCACCCTGAAGGACTTCAAGGACCGCAAGGGCCGCGAGGATTCCGCGGGTGCGATCGCGTTCAACGCGTTCCAGAAGCAGTTGATGGGCGTGCATGACGCCATGGTCTTCACCCTGGTGCCGCCGGCCATTTCGTCCCTGGGCAATGCCACCGGCTTCGACTTGCGCTTGCAGGACCGCGGGTCGGGTGGCACGGAAGCCCTGGCGGCGGCAACCGGCCAGTTGATGGGCATGGCGATGAAGAGCCCGATTCTGTCCCAGGTCCGGATCACGGGTCTGGCGGCGGGCTCGCAGCTGACGCTGAACATCGACCGCGACAAGGCAGCCGCCTTGGGCGTGGACTTCAACGAGGCGGCATCGCTGGTGTCGACCGCGGTGGGGTCGGCCTACCTGAGCAAGTTCCCCAACATGGGCCGGATGCAGAACATCTGGGTGCAGGCGGATGCGCCGTACCGCATGCAGCTGTCCGACATCCTGAAGCTGAACGCGCGCAATACGCAGGGCGGAATGGTGCCGCTGTCGACCTTCGTGTCGGCGGAATGGGTCCAAGGCCCCGTGCAGGTGGTGCGCTACAACAGCTACGAGTCCATGCGTATCGGCGGCACCGCGGCCCCGGGCTACACCACGGGCCAGGCCATGGAGGAAATGCAGAACCTCGTGGCGCAGTTGCCGCAAGGCTTCGGCTATGAATGGACCGGCTTGTCCTATCAGGAACGCCAGGCCGGCAACCAGGCCCCGATCCTGATGGGCCTGTCGCTGCTGATCGTGTTCCTGGTGCTGGCCGCGCTGTATGAAAGCTGGGCCATCCCGATCTCGGTGATGCTGGTGGTGCCGCTGGGCATGCTGGGCGCCGTGGCGCTGGTCAGCGCGCTGGGCATGTCCAACGACGTGTACTTCCAGGTGGGGATGGTGACCGTGATCGGGCTGGCGGCCAAGAACGCCATCCTGATCGTGGAATTCGCCAAAGACCAGTATGCGCGGGGCATGGGCCTCTACGAGTCCGCGGTGGAAGCCGCGCGCCTGCGGTTCCGGCCGATTCTGATGACGTCGCTGGCATTCATCCTGGGCGTGGTGCCGCTGGCCATGGCCACGGGCGCTGGCGCAGCCAGCCAGCGTGCAGTGGGCCTGGGCGTGCTGGGCGGCATGTTGGCCGCGACGCCGTTCGCCGTCATCTTCGTGCCGACGTTCTTCGTGGTGGTGCTGGGCTTGTTCAAGACCCGTCCGCGCCTGCTGGGCGCCGAGCTTCGCGCCTGGGAAGAAGAGCAGGCCGCCAAGAAGGCTGCCGGCGGTACGGCGCCTGACGCGCCTGACGCGACCCACACTCCCGCACAACCCAACGGTGGCCCGGAGGGCAAGGTATGAAAGCCCTGATGTTCAAACAGACCGCCTTGTCCGCCTTCGTGGCGGTGGCGCTGGCCGGCTGCTCGCTGGCTCCTGACTACAAGCGTCCCGACGCCCCGGTGACGGGCGCCTGGCCCGATCAGCCCAAGGTCCAGTACGGCGGTTACGCCAACCCGACGTCGCTGGGCTCGCAGCCTTCGACGTCGGTGATGCCGCAAGACGGCACGCCTGCGGCCGATCTGGGCTGGCGCGAGTTCTTCCGCGATCCGCGCCTGCAAAGCCTGATCTCGCTGTCGCTCGTCAATAACCGCGATCTGCGCGTGGCCGTGCAGCGTGTCGAAGAGGCGCGTGCGCAGTACGGCGTGCAGCGCGGCGCGCAATGGCCGAGCATCGGCGCCGGCATCCAGGGCCAGCGCCAGCATCTGCCCGCCAATATGCGGGCAGGCGGCCCCGATTCCAGCTCGATCTCCAGTTCTTATCAGGCCGGCATCGGCTTGACGACCTTCGAGATCGATCTGTTCGGGCGGTTGCGCAACCTGTCCGAAGCGGCGTACCAGCAGTATCTGTCGACCGAGCAGGCGCAAAAGAGCGTGCAGATCACGCTGGTCGGGTCGGTGGCGCAGTCGTACTTCAACCTGCGCGCCGCCGAAGTCCAGCTGGAACTGACGCAGCGCACGCTGGCCTCGCGCCAGGAATCCTACAACCTGGTCAAGCGCCGCTTCGACGGTGGCGTGGCGTCCGAACTGGACCTGAACCAGTCCAAGACCTTGCTGGATACGGCGTCGTCCGATTTGGCGCAACTGGCACGGGCCCGCGCGCAAGCGCTGAACGCGCTGGTGTTGCTGGTGGGCGCCCCGTTGCCGGAAGACCTGCCGGCGCCGGCGACGTTCGGCCGCGACCAGTTGCTGGCCACGGTGCCGTCGGGCCTGCCGTCCGATCTGCTGGAGCGCCGTCCCGACATCGTCGCTGCCGAGAACCAGCTGAAGGCGGCCAATGCCAATATCGGCGCCGCGCGCGCGGCGTTCTTCCCGACGATTTCGCTGACCGGCCTGTTGGGCGTGGCCAGCCCGTCGCTGGGCGACCTGTTCAAGGGCGGTCAGGGCTATTGGAGTTTTTCGCCGTCGATCACGACGCCGCTGTTTGCGGGCGGCAGCATCCGCGAAGGCCTGAACCTGGCCAAGGCGCGCGACAATATCGCGGTGGCGCAGTACGAACAGTCCATCCAGCAGGCGTTCCGGGAAGTGTCGGACGCGCTGGCGGGCGAAGCCACGTACGGCGCGCAGCTTGACGCCCAGCGCGCGTTGCAGGATTCGTCCGCACGCACCCTGGAGCTGTCGAATCTGCGCTATACCAATGGTATCGACAGCTATCTGCAGGTGCAGACCGCGCAGGTGGACTTCTTCAATGCCCAGCTTTCGCTGGTGCAGACCGGTTTGGCCGCGCTGATCAACCGCGTGGAGCTCTACAAGGCCTTGGGCGGCGGCTGGGAAGAAACCACGAAAGAACCGACCAAAGTTACGACGACTGCTCAATGATAGAACTTGGTGTAAACATCGATCACGTTGCCACGTTGCGGCAACAACGCCATACGGCGTACCCGGACCCGGTGGCCGCCGCGCTGCGCGCGGAAGACGCCGGCGCCGACCTGATCACGCTGCATCTGCGCGAAGACCGGCGTCACATTCAGGATGCGGATGTCTATGCCATCCGCCCGCTCTTGCGCACGCGCATGAACCTGGAATGCGCGATCACTGCCGAAATGCTGGAGATCGCTTGCGCGGTCAAACCCAGCGATGTCTGCCTGGTGCCTGAAAAGCGCACCGAACTGACCACCGAAGGCGGGCTGGAAGTGGCGGGCGCGATGGGGCCGGTGTCCGACGCCGTGGGCCTGCTGGCGGAAGCCGGCATCCGCGTGTCGCTGTTCATCGATCCGGACCCGGCGCAGATCTCTGCTGCGGCCAAGGCCGGCGCGACGGTGATCGAACTGCATACGGGCGCCTACGCCGAAGCCGAAGGCGACGCCGCGCAGGCTGAATTGCAACGCATCCGCCTGGCTGTCACCGAAGGCCTGCGCCATGGACTGCGCGTGAATGCCGGGCACGGGCTGCATGTCGGCAACGTGTCGCCGGTGGCCGCGATCGACGGCATTTCCGAGCTGAACATCGGCCACGCCATCGTGGCGCAAGCGGTGTTCGACGGCTGGGAAAAAGCCGTGCGCGACATGAAGGCGCTGATGGTGCAGGCCCGCCTGCAAGCGCTGCGCGGCCTGTGATGACCCCCTTGGGGCACGCCCATGTCTGACACGCCCAAGCCCCCCGCGCCCGCTGGCGCCATTGCCGGCATCGGCATGGACCTCCTGCGCATCGACCGCATCGAGCGCGCGCTGGAACGCCACGGCGACCGCTTCGCGGAAAAGATCCTGGGTGTGGAAGAATTGCAGAAGTTCCATGCGCGCCGCGCCCGGGATCCGGTGCGCGGCGTGCGTTTCCTGGCCACGCGCTTTGCCGCCAAAGAGGCGTTTTCCAAAGCGATCGGCCTGGGCATGCGCATGCCCATGACGTGGCGTCGCGTGCAGACCCTGAACGCACCCGGCGGACGCCCGGTGCTGGTGATCGCGCCCGAACTGCTGGATTGGTATAACCAGCGCTTCGGCGCGGCGCACGTCTCCATTACCGACGAATCCGACATGGCCGCCGCGTACGTGGTGGTCGAACGCAAGCCGTGAGGCCTCGCCCCTGTGGGTTGGGGGCCCGGCAGCAGCTTGCCTGACATAGACACAAGGACAGCCCCATGGCCAAGAAAAAATCCAAGGCGGTCCTGCCCCCCGGCCCCGTGATGGTCGATGTGGCGGGATGCGCGCTGACCAAGGAAGAGAAGGCCCGCCTGCGCCATCCGCTGGTGGGCGGCGTGATCCTCTTCGCCCGCAATTTCGAAAGCCGCAAGCAGCTGACCAAGCTGACGCGCCAGATCCACAAGGCCCGCAAGGAGCCGCTGCTGATCCTGGTGGACCACGAAGGCGGCCGCGTGCAGCGCTTCCGCGAGGACGGCTTCACCGCCTTGCCCGCGATGCGCGACCTGGGCGCGCTGTGGGACCGCGACCCGCTCCAGGCCATGCGCCTGGCGACCGAGGCCGGCTATGTGCTGGCCGCCGAGCTGCGCGCCTGCGGCGTGGACATGAGCTTCACGCCTGTGCTGGACCTGGATTACGGCGTCAGCAAGGTGATCGGCAACCGCGCCTTCCACAGCGATCCGCGCGTGGTCACCATGCTGTCGCGCGCGCTGGTCCAGGGGCTGGCCCTGGCCGGCATGTCGGCTTGCGGCAAGCACTTCCCGGGCCATGGTTTCGTGGGCGCGGATTCCCACCACGAGATTCCCGTGGACCCGCGCGGGCTGGACGAGATCCTGAAGGACGATGCCGCGCCGTACGCGTGGCTGGGCGATGCCGTGCTGCCGTCCGTGATGCCGGCGCACGTGATCTATCCCAAGGTCGACAAGCATCCGGCCGGCTTCTCCAAGCGCTGGGTGCAGGACATCCTGCGCAAGCGCCTGGGGTATGACGGCGTGGTGTTCTCGGACGACCTGACGATGGAAGGCGCCTCGGTCGCCGGCGACATCCTGGACCGCGCCAACGCCGCGTTGCGCGCCGGCTGCGACATGGTGCTGGTGTGCAACCGGCCCGACCTGGCAGACGAACTGCTGTCGCGCCTGAAGTTCGACCATGCGCCCGAGTCGGTCGAACGCATCCGCCGCCTGATGCCGCGTTTCGACGCGCCCGACTGGGATACCTTGCAGGCCGAAAGCCGTTATCAGAATGCCCGACGACTTCAATCTCAAATCGTTCCTGGCTGACCTGCCGCATCTGCCGGGTGTCTACCGGCATCTGGATGCGGCCGGTGAAGTCATGTATGTCGGCAAGGCGCGCGACCTGAAGAAGCGCGTCTCGTCGTATTTCCAGAAGAACCTGGCCAGCCCTCGCATCGCCCAGATGGTGTCGAAGGTGGCCCGGCTTGAGGTGACGGTCACGCGCTCGGAAGCCGAAGCGCTGATCCTGGAAAACAACCTCATCAAGAGCCTGAAGCCGCGCTACAACATCCTGTTTCGCGACGACAAGTCCTACCCCTATCTGCTGATCACGGGCCATGAATGGCCGCGCATCGCCTATTACCGCGGCGCGACGAACAAGCGGGGCCAGTATTTCGGACCGTTCCCCAACGCCTGGGCCGTGCGGGAAACCATCCAGATCCTGCAGAAGGTCTTTCGCCTGCGCACCTGCGAGGACACCGTCTTCGCCAACCGCTCGCGGCCCTGTCTGCTGCATCAGATCGGGCGCTGTTCGGCGCCCTGTGTGGGCGCGATCGAAGCGTCGGAATACGAACGCGACGTGCAGCGCGCGGTGCGCTTCCTGAACGGCGAAGCCAAAGACGTGATGGGCGAGATCGAAACCCGCATGCAGCAGGCGGCGGGCGAGCTGCGCTTCGAGGAAGCCGCGGCGCTGCGCGACCAGATGGGGTCGCTTGCCCGTGTGCTGCACCAGCAGACCATGGAGAACACCAGCGGCGAAGATACGGACATCATCGCGGTGGCCGTGGCGGGCGGCAAGGTGTGCGTGAATCTCGCCATGGTGCGAGGTGGCCGCCACTTGGGCGACAAGCCGTTCTTCCCGTCGCATGCCGAGGGCGAAGCTGCGCCCCAGGTGCTGGAAGCGTTCCTGGCCCAGCATTACACCGACAACGCCATGCCGCCCGTGCTGGTCTGTTCGCACGCCTTGCCCGACCCCGACCTGATCGGCCTGCTGGTCGAGCAGGCCGGCGGGCGGCCGTCCAGGATGCTGACGCGCCCGCAGGGCGCTCGCCGGTCGTGGCTGGAGCAGGCGCTGAAGAATGCCGAAATGGCGCTGGCGCGGGCGCTGACCGAATCCGGCGCGCGCGCGGGCCGCACTCTGGCCCTGGCGGAAGCGCTGGACCTGGACACCGACGAGGCGGCGCTGGATGCGCTGCGCATCGAATGCTTCGACATCAGCCATACCGCCGGCGAAGCGACGCAGGCGTCCTGCGTGGTGTTCGAGCACCATGACATGCAACCGTCGCTGTATCGCCGTTACAACATCGCCGGCATCACCCCGGGCGACGACTACGCCGCGATGCGCCAGGTGCTGACCCGCCGTTTCGCCAAAGTCGCCGACGGCGACGCGCAAATGCCCGGCCTGGTGCTGATCGATGGCGGTAAGGGCCAGGTCGAAGTCGCCCGCAAGGTGTTCGTGGAACTGGGCCTGGATATCCAGACGCTGGTGGGGGTAGCCAAGGGAGAAGGGCGCAAGGTCGGCCTGGAAACCCTGGTGTTCGCCGACGAACGGCCCCCGGTCGCGCTGGGCGGCGAGTCCGCCGCGTTGATGCTGATTGCCCAGGTGCGCGACGAAGCGCACCGTTTCGCCATTACCGGCATGCGCGCGCGGCGCGCCAAGACGCGCAATGTGTCGCGGCTGGAAGAGATCGAAGGCGTGGGGGCTCGGCGGCGCCAGCGGCTGCTGGCGCGCTTTGGCGGGTTTTCGGGGGTGGCGTCGGCCAGCATCGAAGACCTGGCGTCGGTGGACGGCATTTCCCAGGATCTGGCCGAGCGCATCTATGAGGCCCTGCGTGGATAGCTTTCAGCCACCGGCCGGAGGGCGGCCGCCGCGCCGCGCCGATACAGCCAGCGTCACCCGGCTGATGTAGCATACGGACACTATGCCAATTAACGTTCCCATTATCCTGACATGGCTGCGCATCGCCATGATTCCGCTGGTGGTCGGGCTGTTCTACCTGCCCGAAAGCTGGATGTCGGTCCCCACGCGCGACACCTTTGCCGCCTGGGCGTTCATCATTGCGGCGCTGACCGACTGGTTCGACGGATGGCTGGCCCGCCGCTGGAACCAGACCTCGGCCTTCGGCGCCTTCCTGGATCCCGTCGCCGACAAGCTGATGGTATGCGCCGCGCTGATCGTCCTGCTGGACTTGAGCCGCGTCGACGCGTTCATCTCGTTGATCATCATCGGCCGTGAAATCACCATTTCGGCGCTGCGCGAATGGATGGCCAAGATTGGCGCCAGCGCCAGCGTGGCCGTGCACCGCCTGGGCAAGTTCAAGACGGCGGCCCAGATGGTGGCGATTCCCTGCCTGCTGTATAACCAGCCCGTCTACGGCGTCAGCACCAAACTGCTGGGCGATGTGCTGATCATCGTGGCGGCCGTGCTGACGGTCTGGTCGATGCTGTATTACCTGCAGCGCGCCTGGCCCGCCATTCGCGAGAAGGCGCTGTAAGCCGTCCTGCAGTACCCTGATTTCCAGACGGTGGCCCGGCTCGCGCAAGACGGCCGCCGTTACAGTTCAAGAGCGATGGCCGGCACGATCCGGCCCGGCCTTGCCGCCGCATTCGCCGCGCACACGACGCCCGGGCCGCCCGGACGTTGCCGGAGACAACCCGCGCGCCGCCTCACGGCGCGCGCCACTTGCCGCTGCCGCGGCCTTTTGCAATGAACACCGCTGCGAATACCTTGCCCTCGGACGTCGACGTCCGCCGACGCGACTGGAAGACCATCCTGCTCATCGGCGTCGCGCATGCCGCCTCGCATTTCTTCCAATTGGTGCTGCCGCTGCTCAACGTGTCGCTTGCCAACGCGTTCGGGCTGGACTTCGCCCGGGTGGGCGCGCTGGTGGCGACGTTCTACGTGGTGTCCGGCATCGGCCAGGCGTCGTCAGGCTTCGTCGTCGACCGCATCGGGGCGCGCCCCGTGCTGTGGTTCGGGCTGACGTGCTTCGTGCTGTCCGGCCTGCTGATCGGCTCGGCAAACGGCTACGCCATGCTGATGGCGGCCGCGGTCGTCGGCGGCATCGGCAATTCGGTGTTCCACCCGGCCGACTACTCCATCATCAACCATCGCATCACGGCGTCGCGTCTGGGCCACGCGTTCTCGGCGCACGGACTGACGGGCAATCTGGGCTGGGCGCTGACGCCGGTGTTCATGACCACGATCATCCTGTTGGCCGACTGGCGCGTGGCGGCCTACAGCGCCGCGGGCCTGGTGGCGGCGGTGCTGCTGCTGACGGTGCTGGGCCGGGATCTGCTTGGCGGTCCGACGGGGCTGGAGACCGACGCCCAGGGCGAGGCGAAAGCCGTCAAGCCGGCGGCCAAGCCGCAAGAAGGCGTGCTGGCCACGCTGGCGACGCTGCTGTCCAAGCCCGCCTTGTGGGGCGCATTCCTGTTCTTCGCCTGCACCTCGGTCGCGCTGTCCTCGGTGCAGAACTACACGATTCCGCTGCTGGACCAGTTGTACGGCCTGTCGGAAGTGCTGGCGAGTTCGGCGCTGTCGGGCTATATGGTGGCGTCCGCCGTGGGCATGGCCGCCGGGGGCTTCCTGGTGTCCGCCACCCCGCGCACGGAGCGCACGGTGATGGTGGCCCTGATGTTGGCGGGCCTGACGCTGGTGGTGCTGGCGCTGGGCCTGGTGCCTGCCGCGCTGGCGGCCCCCGTGGTGGGGCTGGCCGGTTTCTGCTCGGGCGTGGCCGCGCCGTCGCGCGACATGTTGATCCGCCGCGTGACGCCCAAGGGGTCGACCGGTTCGGTCTATGGGCTGGTGTATTCGGGCATGGACGTGGGGTCTGCCCTGGGGCCGCTGGCCTTCGGCCTGTTGCTGGACGCCGGATTGCGCCAGGGCCCGTGGGTGGGCGCGGGCGTGGCGTTCGCCGTGGCCGCCTTGCTGGCGCAATGGATCGCGGTGCAGGCGCGCCGCGCGGATCCCGTCATGGCAGGGGGCGTGGCCGCCCGGTCCTGATCG
>NZ_DBHKZA010000084.1:0-24210 GCF_057314935.1 Achromobacter sp. | reverse complement strand
CATCTGCGCCACGTCGTCGTGCGCGGGCGTGACGGTGTCGAAGGCCGTCGGCACGATCTGCGCGGCAAAGCCCTGCGGTCCGGCTTCATCGAAATCCAGCACCGGCACCGTGGCTTCGAAGGCGGCGCGGCGCGCTCTGTCTACGAAGGCCAGCGCAATTCCGGCGTCGCGAATCACGTAGTCGATGTTCTCTTGCGTCTGCTTGATGTTGATCGGCACGGCCACGAAGCCGGCGCGCATGACGCCGAAATAGGTGATCAGGTATTCGGCGCGGTTCAAGGCGGCGATGGCGATGCGCGAGCCGGCCGGCAGCCCGCGGGCCGCCAGCCATGCGGCGACGCCGCCAGCGAGTCGATGGACGTCGCCGTGCGTGTAGCGGACAGGCGCGTCGGCGACCCGCAGGTCGACGATGGCGGGCAGGGCGGCGGGGCGGCTGGGGTCAGCCAGGTCGCCCAGGTTCTTCAGAGGATGCGTCATGGGGAAATTCCGGGAGTTTTGGCGCTTAACGCTTTTGCAGCTTGGGGTTGAGCGCGTCATTCAGGCCGTCTCCGACCAGATTCAGAGACAGCACGGCAAGCATGATCGCGACGCCGGGGACGGCGCAGATGTACCAGGAGGACCGGATCAGGCTGCGGCCTTCGCCGACCAGGCGGCCCCAGCTGGCGATGTTGGGGTCACCCAGGCCCAGGAAGGAGACGACCGATTCGTACAGGATGGCGCCCGCCACGACGAGCGACGACATCACGATGACGGGCGGCAATGCGTTGGGCAGGATCTCGGCTGCGACGATGCGCAAGGGGCTCATGCCCACGGCGCGGCTGGCCTGCACGAATTCGCGTTCCTTGAAAGACAGGAATTCGGCGCGGGTCAGCCGCGCGATGGGCGGCCACGACACCAGCCCGACGGCCAGCGTGATGGCTTCGATGTGCGGGCCCAGCACCGACACGATGGTCAGCACGAACACCACGTTCGGAATGATCTGGAACAGTTCGGTGATGCGCATCAGCACTTCGTCGATCCAGCCGCCTGACCAGGCGGCCGCCGCGCCGATGCTTACGCCGATTACGGTCGCGGCCGCGGCGGCGACCAGGCCGATCAGCAGTGTGGCGCGGGCGCCATGCGCGATCAGCGCGGCGATGTCGCGGCCCATGGAGTCCGTGCCCAGCGGGTAGCGCCAGGATTCGAAGGGCCAGATCTCGGGCGCGCCGACGATGCGCAGCGGATTGGTGGGATACAGCCAGCCGGCGCTGGCGGCCAGCAGGGCGATCAGCAGCAGCACGACCGCGCCCGCCACCGCACCGCGGTTGCGGACGAATCGGGCGGCGAACGACGTCGCGCGAGGGGTGGCGCGGGCGACGGGCAGGGTGGCAAGCGTAGGGGATGCGGACATGTCAGGCAGCCTTGATGCGCGGGTCCATCCGCGTGTAAAGAAGATCGACGACGATGTTGGCCAGCACCACCACGCAGGAGCTCAGCACCAGGATGCCCAGCACCACGGGGTAATTGCGGCTCATGACGCTGTCGAACAGCACGCCGCCGATGCCCGGCCAACTGAACACGGCTTCCACCACGATGCTGCCGCCCAGCACCGAGCCCAGCTGCAGGCCCAGCAGCGTGACGATGGGCAGCACCGCGTTGCGCAGGATGTGCCGAAGCACCACGGCGGTACGCGTCAGGCCCTTGGCGTAGGCGGTGCGCACGTAGTCCATGCGGCTGACTTCCAGCATCGACGCCCGCATGACGCGGGCATAGGCCGCCGAATAGAACAGGCCCAGGGCAAAGGCGGGCAGCGCCAGATGGTGCAGCACGTCCAGCGCCTGCCGCCACAAGCCGCCGTCCAGCCCGATGGTCACCATGCCGCCCACGGGAAACCAACCCAGCTTCACCGAAAACAGGATGATCAGCATGATGCCCAGCCAGAAACTGGGCGCGGCAAAGCACAGCACGGCGAATGCCGAGACCGCGCTGTCCCACCAGGTGTTGACCTTCACGGCGGACACGATGCCCGCCGCCATGCCGACCAGCACGGCGATGGCGATGCTGGCCAGCATCAGCACCAGCGTGGCCGGCAGGTGGGCCAGGATCACGTCCAGCACCGGCAGGTTGTGGCGGTAGGAATAGCCGAAATCCAGCCGGGCGACCGAACCGATGTACTTCAGCAATTGGACGGTGGGCGGCTGATCCAGCCCGTACGTCACGCGCAGCCGTTCGATCAGCGCCGGGTCGGTGACCTGTTGCTCGGCCGTCATGACGTCCAGGAACGTGCCGGGCACGGATTGGATCAGGGCGAAGTTGAGCACCACCACGCCCAGCAACAGCGGAACGGCCTGGAGCAGGCGGCGCAAGATCAAACGCAACGGCATGGCGGATCTCTTACGCTTGCAGCCAGACGTCGGCCAGGGTTTCGCCCTGGACGTTCGCGCCGGTGGTGAAGTTGCGCACGTTCTTGCCGGCCAGCGTGAATGACTGGATCTCCACCAGCGGCACGATCGGCACGTCGGTCGAGGCCAGGCGCGCGAACTGCGCGGCCAGGGCCTTGCGGGCGTCAGGCGCCGTTTCGACCGCCAGCTTGCCGACCAGCGCATCCATCTCGGGGCTGGAGTAGCCGGTGGCGTTGCGGAAGGCGGCCCCCTTCACAATGCCGTCGGTGGTGAAGAACTGGGTCACGGTCGGCACCAGTTCCAGCGGCGAGGTGAAGTTCGACACGGCGATGTCGTAGTCGTAATCGCCATAGATGCGCTTGAGCGCGGTCGCGCGGTCCACCGAATCCAGCTTGACGGCGATGCCTACGTCTTCCAGCGCCTGCTTCAGGTACTGGCCCAGCTTGGCGTTCTCTTCAAACCATGCGGCGGCCACCAGGTTCACGGTGAAGCGTTTGCCGTCTTTGACGGGCAGCCCGGCGGCATCCAGCAGCGCGGCGGCTTGCTTCGGATCGAAGGGATAGCGCGGCACGTCTTCGGTGAAGAACAGGGGGTTGCTGCTGAAGATGGGGGCAATGGCGGGTTTGCCGCGGCCGTAATAGATGGTGTCGACAATGAACTGGCGGTCGATCGCGTGCAGGATGGCCTGGCGCACTTCCCGGCGGTTGACGATGTCGCGGCGCTGATTGAATTCCGCCGTCACCGTCCAGGCCGTGTTCTGGTAGCCGCGCGTGTCCACGACCACCTTGCCCGTCTTGACCAGGCGGTCGATATCGCGGGCGGGAACCGGATTGGAGTAGGCCAGGCCCAGTTCGCCGGTTTCCAGCGCCGCGCCGCGCGAGGCCGGGTCGGACCACCAGCGGATAACCAGTTTGTCCAAGTTCGGTTCGCCCGGGTTCCAGTACTTGTCGTTGCGCTGGTATTCGACGTGGCTGCCGCGCACCCACTTGCCATATTTCCACGGGCCCGTGCCCACCGGCGTGTTGTTCAGCGGATTGGTGATCAGGTCTTTGCCGTCGTACAGGTGCTTGGGCACCAAGAGCTGATACTGGCCCGACAGCGTGGACTTCAGGAAGAATTCCGGCACGGGCGCATTGAACGTCAGGACCACCGTCTGCGCGTCGGGGGCAGTGGCGTCCGTCAACGATTTCAGCGCAATGCCCGCCGAGATCGGCTTCCAATGCTGCAGGACGTTGTAGACGACGTCGGCCGACGTGAACGGCGTGCCGTCATGCCAGGTGACGCCTTCTCGCAGCTTGATGGTGTAGCTGCGGAAGTCCGCCGCCGGGGTGACGCTAAGCGCCAGCGCCGGCTGAAATTTCAGGTCGGCGTCCAGCTTGAGCAGCCGTTCCAGGATCTTGGTGGACGTCTGGAACGGGCTGGATCCGCCGCCGCCGGGCACGAACAACGCCTGCGGCTCCAGGCCGCCCCAGGTCGCGACGAGCGTCCCGCCCTTGCGGGCGGGGCCAGCGTCCGAGCCCGGTTGGGCGGTGGCGGCGTACAGCGCCTGCGGCAGTGCGCCCAGGCCGGTGGCGGCCAGGCCTCCGGCGGCGGTGCGGGTCAGGAAGGCGCGCCGTCCGAGGCGCGGGGCTTGGGTCATGATGGCATCCTTATCGGGTAATGCGGCTCAGCCTTGGCTGAGCGTGGCGTAGGTGGCGCGGCCGATGGCGACAAGCGCGCCCTGGTCGTTGTAGAGGTCCACGTCGGCCACGCCGACGCTGCGCCCATTGCGGCGCACGCGCGCCACCGCGGTCAGACCGGTGTTGACGGCGGGCCGCAGGTAGTCGACGCGAAAGTTGATGGTAGGCAGGCCGCGGCCCAACAGCATGCCGACGGCGAAATCGCCCACGGTGTCGATCACGGCAGCCAACGGGCCGCCATGCCATTGGCCGCTGGCGGCGCCGCGTTCGAATTCGGCCCGCATCGGCGCCAGCACGGTCAGTTCGCCGCGCTCGTGGTCCACGGCGCTGACCGACAGGCCCAGCCACGCGATGAAGGGCGAATCGTCGAACCTGGCCTGAATCTGGGCGGCGTTCAGCACATTGCTCATGACGTCACCAGCACTTTGCCGACGATCTTGCGATCTTCCAGCGATGCCAATGCCTCGGCCCCTTGTTCCAGCGGCCAGCTTCGGTCCACTTCCACGTGCAGGCGGCCGCTGCGCACCAGTTCCAGCAATTCATGCAGGTCTTCGCGGTCCCACCCGTTGGAGCCGCGAATCTGCAGCTCGAACGTCCAGATGTAGCGCAGGTCTTCCTTGGGGTCGAAGCCGGCGGTGGCCCCGCAGGTCAAGAGCCGGCCGCCCAGGCGCAGGCAACGCAGCGATTTCACCCAGGTGTCGCCGCCCGTGAAGTTCACCACCACGTCCACGCCGCCAGACTTGGCGCCACGGCGGCGGGCAGGGCGGCCAAAGCGTTCCTGCACGGCCTTCAGGAAGTCTTCCTCGGTATACAGGATGATGTGGTCGGCACCCAGCGCGCGCAGCGCTTCGCCTTTCTCCGGCGTACCTGCGCAAGCGATGACTTCGGCGCCGGCCAGCTTGGCCAGTTGCACCGCGCACACGCCCACGCCGCCGCTGGCCCCCAGGATCAGTACCTTTTCGCCGGCCTGGATCTGGCCGATGCGGTTCATCATGCGCAGCGCGGTGCCGTAGGCCACCGGCAGCGCCGCGGCCTGCTCGAAGCTGACCTCGTCGGGCAGGCGCAGCAGCTGGTGCGCCGGCACGCGGCACAGCTCGGCCAGCCCGCCGTGGATAGTTTCGCCCACCAGGCCGCCGTCCACGCGGTCGATCGGGTCGACCAGCACGCGGTCGCCGGCCTTCCAGTCCTGCACGTTGGCGCCGGTCTGCACGATCTCGCCGGCCACGTCCAGGCCGATGATCACGGGGAAGGGCAGTTTGATGCCGGGCATGCCGCGGCGCGTGAACACGTCGTGGTAGTTCAAGGAGGACGCGCGCACGCGAATGACGACGTCGTCCGGCCCGGCGACGGGATCGGGGAATTCGGTTTCCAGGCGGAGCTTGTCGTTGCCGCCGTGTTCACGCAAAACAATTGCTTTCATGACTGCCAATAGTAGGAAGAGGAAATAGGGAAAGGGCTTACCAAGCGGCCACGCCAGCGATCGCCTGGCGCGTGATGGCCAGGCCGTGAGCCAGCGCACTGCGCCGCCAGACGCTGGATACCGGGACGAAGGCGTCGACCAGGTCGGCGCGCAACTGGGCGTCGCGGGCGGCATCGGGCGCGTGCGGGGCCTTGAAGCGCAGCCACTGGTCCAGCCTGAGCGCGGGCCGCATCTGCAGGCCGCGGGTGCCGAATTCGACGACGGCGCCGGCCAATGCGCGGTCGCCCAGCGCCTGTTGCACGCCACGGAACACCAGGCCCTGGTAGTCAGGGCGGGCCAGGCCATGTGGGCGCTGGTCGCGGACGCGCTCGGCGCCCCACCAGCGGGCGGCCTGCGCCTGCTCGGCGCTGCCTTCGTCGTTGAAGCACAGGAAAAAAGGTTCGCCGTATTCGCCGATGCCGGTATGCCAGTCGATAAAGGCCACGCGTTCGCTGGCGGCCAGATGTTCGTCGACGATGCGGCGCAGGGTGCGGTTGGACCACTCGGGGCCGCTGCCGCCGTAGACCAGGCCGTCCGGATGCGTGTATTGCCCGCTGGCGGTGGTGTTGAACAACGCATCGGCGCCGTGGGTCTCGCGGAACGCCTCAACGGCGCGGGCGCCGGCTTCCAGGCTGGCTTCGGTCCAGGCGTCCGGGATCAGGTGCGGATGCAGCGTGGCGTAATGCGGGTTGGGTGGCGTAGGGCGCGTATGGTCGATGAAGTTGCGGTTCAGGTCGACGTTGTTTTCGGTGGTGCGCGTGTCGTACGCATAACCGTAGGGATTCAGTGCATGCACCAGCACGACGTTCACGTCATCGGGCAACGGATTGCCACCGTCGGCGCGCAGCCAGCCGATCTGCACGGCGGAACCCGCCGCGCCTTCCAGCCCGTGCGTGCCGCTGATCGCCAGGTGCGTGCGCGGGGCGTCGGGCCGGCCCAGCACGGCAACATCCACGCTTAGCGGTTGACCGCGCGGATCTTTCAGCGTGGGATGTTCATGGCGGGACAGCGCCGCGCCGCGTTCGGCCGCGACCGCGACGAACGCCTGGCGCGCCGTCGCGTAGTCGGCCGAAAAGCAGTCCCAGTAATCGGGCAGGGCGTCGCTCATGTCAGGCCGCCTCTTGTACGAACACCTGCAGCGCGCCGGCCCCGTCTTCGGGCGGCACCACCAGTTCGCCCTGCGCGTTGGCGCGGTAGTTCACCTGGTTGGCGTCGAACAGGGCGCGCGTCTTCGCCAGATCGCGCACGCCGATCACCGACCCCGCAAACCAGCCGCCGTGAGCCGATGCCGGCAAACCGGCGGGAACGCGCACGCGCGGGTAGCGCTGTTCGAACGCGGCGGGGCTCAGGAAGTCGATGCGCAGGCTGCCGCGGCGAACTTGCAGGCCGCCGTCGGGCAATTCGCTGATAGAGATCGGCCCGAACACGCGTTCATAGCCGGCGCGCAGCGAGGCCGGATCAGGGTGGACGGCGATCAGCGATTCGATGCGCCGCGCGCCGTTGGCGTGTTCCTGCCACTCCGGGCGGAAGACGAGATGGCGCGTCAGGTGGCCGCAGGTGAAGAAGTCGGGCACGCCCAGCAGGCCCGCCGGAAAATTCGTGTTGTTCCAGGCGGCGTCTTCGCTGCCCTCGGGCAGATGCACGGGGCGGCCGCCGCTTAGCGGCGGCTCGGCCGTGATGCCCAGACGCGCCAGTTCCGCGTGCACCGCGGTGCTGTCGGTGGTTTGCAGGGCGGTGGCGACCGGGCCTTCGTAGGCGTCGTCATAGCCGCTAAAGCGCGATTCCGCCTTCAGTTCTTCCGGGAAATACAGCAATTCCAGGTAATTGGCGTCAAGGATGATGGTCTGGTTGCGCGTGCCGCGATGGTGCCTGCCTTGGGGCGCAAGGCTGAACCCCAGCTTGACGTAGCGGTCGGTCGCCGCCTGCAGATCGTTGACCCGGATGATGTAGTGATCTAGGCCGGTGACTGACGGGAGAGACATCAAAGCTCCTGAATTCGCGTTGGAAGAGAGCTGCAGTCTGGCGCAGGCGAGGGCAGGCTAGAACGATTGAATTCGCATGTGGATATCTGATTTTCATTCGACGGCCCTTCAAAGGCGCTGCTTGAGCGTGCCTGCTCGCAGCCTCGGCCATACGGGGCCGGACGGACGCATGAGCAAATGAGAAATCGGCATTTCTCGCGGCTCATAACGCGGGCCTATGATCCGCAGCTTCTTCCAGGCAGAACCATAGAGTCCCTTCCGATGCGCACTACCCGCCGAGAATTCCTCCTGTCATCCGGAGCGCTGGCCGCTTCGATGGCTTTCCCCACGTCGTTGCTGGCTCAGACCTCAGCCCCCCGTCATGGCGGCGTGCTGAACGTCCACCTGGGCTCCGAACAACGCATCCTGAACCCCGCGCTGCGCGCCTCGACCGGCGTGTATATCGTGACCAGCAAGATCATCGAATCACTGGTGGACCTGGACGCCGCCGGCAAGCCGGTGGCGCAACTGGCCACGTCTTGGACGACCGAACCCGACGGCAAGACCATCACCTTCAAGCTGCGCGAAGGCGTGACCTGGCATGACGGCAAGCCCTTCACGTCGGCCGACGTACAGTACAACGCGCTGGAGCTCTGGAAGAAGCACCTGAACTTCGGCACGGCCTTGCAGCTTTATCTGGAGGCCGTCGATACGCCCGACCCGCACACGGCCGTGTTCCGCTATAGCCGGCCCATGCCGCTGGATCTGCTGTTGCGCGCGTTGGCGGACCTGGGCTACGTGGTGCCCCGTCATCTGTACGAGGGGTCCGACGTGCTGGAGAACCCGGCCAATACCGCGCCCGTGGGCACGGGACCCTTCAAGTTCGTGCAGTACCAGCGGGGGCAGTTCATCATCGCCGAACGCAACCCGAACTACTGGCGCCGCGACCAGCCCTATCTGGACCGCATCGTATGGCGCATCATCACGGACAAGTCCGCGGCCACCGCGGCCCTGGAAACGGACCAGCTGCAGTTGAGCGCGTACTCGCAGCTGACCCTGGCGGACCTGGACAGGCTCAAGCAGAATCCGCGCTTCGAAGTCCGCAGCAAGGGGCTGGAGGCCAACGTGTTCAACAACACGCTGGAATTCAATTTCCGCCGCAAGGAGCTGGCCGACGTGCGCGTGCGCCGCGCCATCGTGCACGCGATCGACATCGATTTTTTCATCGAGAACTTCCTTTACGGACTGGGCAAGCCCGCCACCGGTCCGATCCCGTCCACATCCGAAACGTTCTTTCCTGCCGGCAGCAAGCCGCCATATCCCTTCGACGTCAAGCGCGCCGAGGCGCTGCTGGACGAGGCTGGCTACCAACGCGGCGCCGGCGGCACGCGCTTCACGTTGAAGCTGGTGCCCATCCAGAATGGCGAAGACGTGCCGTTGCTCGCCACCTTCATCCAGCAGTCGCTGGAAGCCGTCGGCATCAAGGTGGAGATCGTCCAATACGACATCGCCGGCGCGCTGGCGTCCGTCTACAAGAACCATACGTTCGACATCGCCACGGGCTGGCACCAGTACCGCGGCGACCCCGCCGTCTCCACCACCGTCTGGTATCGCTCGGGCAGCCCCGCGGGCGCGCCGTGGACCAACCAGTACGGCTGGCAATCGGACAAGGTGGACAAGCTGATCGACGATGCCGCGTCCGAGATCGACCCGGCCCGCCGCAAGGCGCTGTACGCGGAATGGGTGACGGCGGTCAATGATGAACTTCCCATCTGGATGGCGACGGAACGGCAGTTCTATTCGGTCGCCAGCCGCAAGCTGCAGAACGGCCACAACAATACGCGCTGGCCGTCCAGCGACTGGCACGACGCCTGGCTCTCGGCTTAGGACGCGGGCATGGGCTTCCTGACTTTGGCCGCCCGCAGGCTGGCGGCCGCCGCGCCGGCGCTGCTGATCATCCTGGCGGGCCTGTTCCTGCTGCTGCAATTGGCGCCGGGCGATACGGTGGACGCGCTGGTGGCGCAGATCGGTGGCGCCGACGCCGTCACCATCGCGTCGCTGCGTTCGCACTATGAACTGGACCAGTCCACGACCTCGCGCCTGGGCAACTACCTGTGGCGGCTCGTGCACCTGGATCTGGGTTACTCCGCCATCTACGGCAAGCCGGTATCGACGGTGATCGCCGAACGCCTGCCTGCCACGCTGCTGCTGATGGGGTCGGCGCTGGCCTTCGCCTTTACCGGCGGCATGGCGCTGGGCGTGATTGCCGCGCGCCGCGTCAATGGCTGGGCAGACGCGCTGATCTCCACGCTGGGCCTGGTGTTCTGCGCCACGCCGTCGTTCTGGTTCGGGCTGATGGGCATTTTCGTCTTCGCGGTGTGGCTCGACTGGGTGCCGGCGGGGGGCTTTGAGACTATCGCCTCGGGCTACACCGGCTGGGCGCGCATCCTGGACATCGCCTGGCACCTTGTGCTGCCCACCGCCACGCTGGCGCTGATCTTCCTGGCAACTTACTTACGCATCATGCGCGCGTCGATGCTGGAAGTGTCCACGCACGACTTCGTGCGCACGGCACGGGCGAAAGGCCTGCGCGAAACGGCCGTCGTCGCGCGGCACATCCTGCGCAACGCGCTGCTGCCCATGATCACGCTGCTGGGCCTGCAGGCCGGCACGATGCTGGGCGGTTCGGTCGTGGTGGAAAGCGTCTTCGCCTTGCCCGGCCTGGGCCGGCTGGCCTACGAATCGGTGGTGCAACGCGACCTGAACACCTTGCTGGGCATCGTGTTCGTGTCGGCGCTGCTGGTGATCACGATCAACTTCGTGGTCGATCTGCTGTATGCGCGGCTTGATCCCCGCATTGCCCGGAGCTGAACCATGGAAACGATACGCCGATATTTCCATAGCCCCATCGCCGTGCTGGGGCTGGTGCTGCTGGCGCTGGTGTGCGCCGGCGCGTTGGGCGCAGGCCTGTGGTACCCGAAGAACCCGCTCAGCCTGGCCGGCAGGCCGCTGCAATGGCCTGGCGAGAATGCGCGCTTTCTGCTGGGCACCGACCAGGTCGGGCGCGACATCGCCTCACAAATCCTGCACGGCGCGCGCGTCACGCTGGCGATCGGGCTGGTCGCCACGCTGTTATCCGTGCTGATCGGGGTGACGCTGGGCGCGGTGGCCGGCTATTACGGCGGGGCCATCGACGACCTGCTGATGCGCGTGACGGAAGCCTTCCAGATCCTGCCCAACTTCCTGTTGCTGCTGGTGCTGGTGGCGGTGTTCGGTTCCGACCTGCATACGGTCGTGCTGGCAATCGGCCTGGTGTCATGGCCACCGGTGGCGCGCCTGACGCGGTCTGAGTTCCTGACGCTCAAGGCCCGCGAATTCGTCCAGGCGGGCCGGGCGCTGGGCATGGGCGACCTGCGCCTGATCTTCCGCGAAATCCTGCCCAACGCCTTGCCGCCCGTCATCGTATACGCCAGCGTCATCATGGCCACCGCCATCCTGCTGGAAAGCGCGCTGGCCTTCTTGAACCTGTCCGACCCCAACGTGCCTTCCTGGGGCAATCTCATCGGCGGCGGCCGGGGAGTCCTCCGGGTGCAATGGTACGTATCCGCCATTCCCGGCGTCGCCATCCTGCTGACCGTCCTGGCGATATCGCTGGTGGGGCAGGGGATCAACGACGCCCTCAATCCCAGGCTGAAACGCTCATGACCGAATTGCTGCGCATCCAGAACCTTACCGTGGACCTTCCGGCCGGCGCCGACCGGCCCCACGCGTTAAAGGACCTTACCCTAAGCGTCAACGCGGGCGAAATCGTGTGCGTGGTCGGGGAAAGCGGGTCGGGCAAGTCCCTGACCGCAGGCGCCATCCTGGGGTTGTTGCCGCAAGGCGTGCATGCCAGCGGCGGACAGATCCATTGGGAAGGGCAAGACCTTCTGCAACTGGCGCCGGACGCGTTGCGCCGTCTGCGCGGCCGGCGTATCGGCATGATCTTCCAGGAACCGATGACCGCGCTGAATCCGCTGCGCACCATCGGCGACCAGAT
This sequence comes from Achromobacter sp., assembly GCF_057314935.1. Taxonomy (NCBI): domain Bacteria; kingdom Pseudomonadati; phylum Pseudomonadota; class Betaproteobacteria; order Burkholderiales; family Alcaligenaceae; genus Achromobacter; species Achromobacter sp. Next base: position 12,691 of record NZ_DBHKZA010000084.1, on the reverse strand, counting down.
CGGGGAGGTCTTTCGCACGCACACACGCCTGGGAAGGGCCGAAATCGCCCGGCGGACGCTGGAGCTGTTGGATTCCGTGCGCTTGCCGGACCCCGCGCAGGCGGTCAACGCCTATCCGCATGAGCTGTCTGGCGGCCAACGCCAGCGCGCCATGATCGCCATGGCCCTGGCGCTGGAACCGGCGCTGCTGATTGCCGACGAGCCCACCACGGCACTGGACGTCACGACGCAGGCGCAGATCCTGCATTTGATACACGACCTGCAGCGCCGCAAGGGCACGGCGGTGCTGTTCATCACCCATGACTTCGGCGTGGTGGCCGAAATCGCCGACCGCGTCGCCGTAATGCAACGCGGTGTGCTCGTGGAGAGCGGCACCGCCGACCAGGTGCTGGAACACCCCCAGCACCCTTACACGCGCGCCTTAATCGCCGCCGTGCCGCCGCTGGCGCCCGCCGAGGTCCGATCGACGCTGGACGCCGATGCGCCGGTCATCCTGGCCACGAAGGCGCTGTCCAAGACCTATCGCAAGCGTGGCTGGTTCGGACGGCCCGGCCGCGTGACGCATGCCGTGGACGGTGTGGAATTGACCCTGCGCGAGGGTCAGACACTCGGGATCGTCGGTGAAAGCGGGTCGGGCAAATCCACGTTGGCCCGCACGCTGCTGGGCTTGCTGCCGCCTGATGCCGGCAGCATCTCGCTGGCCGGCAAGCCGCTGGCTTTCAAAGGGGGCTCCGCGCGGCACGCGCATGCCAAGTTGGTGCAGATGGTGTTCCAGGACCCCTATGGATCGTTGAATCCCCGCCAGCGCGTCGGCGACATCGTGGCCCAGGGCCCCATGGTGCACGGCATGCCCCGGCGCGAGGCGCTGTCGCTGGCGCAAGAGCTTTTCGAGCTGGTCGGATTGTCGGCGGACGCCATCCGGCGTTTTCCGCATGAATTCTCGGGCGGGCAGCGCCAGCGCGTGGGATTGGCGCGCGCATTGGCCATGCGGCCGCAGGTCCTGATCGCCGACGAACCGGTCTCGGCATTGGACGTGTCCGTGCAGGCGCAGGTCTTGGCGCTACTGGCGCGGCTGCGCCAGCAACTGGGGTTGTCCATCGTATTCATCACGCACGACCTTCGCGTGGCCGCTCAGGTCTGCGACCACGTGGCCGTCATGAAGGACGGCAGGGTGGTGGAAGAGGGGGTTTGCTCGGAGGTCTTCGGCAACCCGGCGCATCCGTATACGCAGGCATTGCTGGCCGCCGTCCCGGGCCGTCGGTGGAACCCGGCCGGCGTAACCGCACGCCAAGCCGCCTGAAGGCGGCCTGGCGCCAGGTCTGGGCGCAGGCGCCGCAATCGCGACGCCTGCGCGCCTTCCGGCCCTGGCCTAGAAGCGCATGGCCAGCTTCAACTGACCCGACTGCTGGCGGTTGCCGCCACCGAACTGCGCGTCGTAGGCGATGCCCGCGGTCGTGTTGCGCGTGATGGCCATTTCGGCGCCCAGGCCGAGCACCGCCGCGTCGCGCGCAATGGGAACGCCCGTCACCGAGAACGTGCTGCCGCCGTCGAAAGCCAGTTGCTGCCTGGGTTTCACATCACCCATGGCATGGCGCCAGCCCAGGGACGCGGTCAGGCGGCCCGGGGCAAAGTCCGAACCGAATTGCCATGCACCGCGCAGGCCCACCGTCGTGCTGGTCACGTCATCGGTGTTTCCGGCGCCGTGCAGGGCGGCCGAACCACCCGATTCCTGGAAGTCGCGCGTGCGCAACTGGTTCCACGCCAGGCCAGCGTAGGGTTCGATGGTGTAGGCATCGCCCAGCGGCAGGTTGTAGCCCAGTTCGGTGAACACTTGCGTCGACGAGGCGTGATAGGACGACTCAAGCCGCTGGTTCAGGCTGCCGGCCGCCACGTCGCGTTTCGCGTCGATATCGTGCCAGGTGTAGGCCGCGCCCGCCATGAAGCGGAAGTGGCCGGCTCCGGCCTGGACATTGCGTCCGCCGAACAACGTCGCCGTATAACTGTCGACGTTGGTGCGCGACGACGCATCGGCAATCGTATTGTGGCTGCCGATGTAGCCGAGCGCGCCGCCCAGGCGCCAGCCGCCGCCGACGGCGCCGTCGCCACCGACGAAGAGGCCGCCGGCCGATTGGCTCACGCTGGACGCGTTGCCGTCACCGCCGAACTTGCTCCAATTGCCGAACGCCTGCGCCCAGACCGGAGACGCGGCGCTTTGCGGCAACGCGTCGGACGACGATGCACCCAACTGGGCCGTCGGACGTCCGGCGAGCGTCGGCGCGTCAAGGTTGCCGCGCAAGTGGGCCAGCGGCAGCGTGCGCACGGTGTCCGCCTGGCTCTGCAACACGCTGGCGGTGCTGGCGTACGCTTCGCCCGACAGCATCTTCAAGGCCGAACGCGCTTCGCCCGGCGTCATGGTGAGGACGGCCGCCGTCACCTGGCTGGCGCCCGTGTCCTTGCCCGCTGCGATGCCGCTCCCGACCACCGGCGATTCGGTCGTGGTCGACCCGTTCGCGGTGGATGACGTTCCATTGCCGGTCGATGAAGCGCCATTGCCGGCTGACGTCGATCCATTTCCGGTCGACGTCGATCCATTCCCCGTCGACGAGGATCCATTCCCGGTTGCAGGAGGATCTTCCTTGTCCAACGCGCCGCCCACGCTGCTTTCGTTGCCCGTTTCGCCCACGCTGCCGATCGGCACGTCGTTGCGGGTCAGCGTCATGAAGGCGTTCTTGGCGTCGTAGCTGAGCGAGGGCGTCAGGAACGCATACGCGCTGGAAGCGCCCGTGAACCGGCCCTGTATGCCGCCGTCGGCCGTCAGGATGTTGTACGTCGTGCGCGGCGCATAGTTGCCGTCCGGCCCCACGTGCGCCACGGTGCCGTCCAGGTAGGCCACGCCCGTGACGTGGATGCGGTCGCTGGCGCTGCTGGCCGGGTCGGCATGCACGCGGTAGATGGTGTTTTCGCCAAAGGTGAGGTTGCCATTGACCGTCAACGTGCCGATGGGCGAACCGTCATTACCCGGCGAGATGACCGCAGTGGGGTAGAGCGTGGTAGTGCCTACCTGGCCCACGCCCGCCAGCACGACTTCGCGGCCGATATCCATGGGACCGTTCAACTTGCCGTCGATCTCCAGGGCGCCGTCGGCGATCAGGATGGGGCCGGTCAGGCCGCTGCTGTCCGCGGTCAGAATCACCGACCCCGGGCCCGTCTTCACAAAACCCTGCGTGCCTTGTAGCGGGTTGTCGATCGTGTCGACGAACTGGCCGGAAGCATAGGTGCCGTCGCCGACGACCAGGACCGGCGGGTTGCCGCCGCTGCCGACCAGCGTGATGGGCGCGCCTTGCAGACGATACCGGTCGGTGGCGAACTGGATGCCCGAGACGCGGACCGGGCCGGCGCTGCCGTCAACCGTAACGGTCCCGGTCGCGCCGGTGAAAATGGCGTAGCCGCCATCGGGCAGGGCGCCCGTGGCGTTGGTCGGGCTGTTCCAGTTTGCGCTGCTGGCGCTCCAGGTGCCATTGCCGCCGCCCGCCCGCGTCGCAGAGGCCGCGCCGTTGCCGTTCCACAGGTTGGTCGTGCTGGGCCCCAGGATGAGGTTGATCTGCTTGTCGCCCGTCAGCGACTGGATGGTCGCCGCAGGCACGGAGTCGCCCGTCACCGTGCCCAGGGACAAGCCATTGCCGCTTAGCGTGCCGCCGTAGGACATGATCCGGTAGTAGCCGGCGTTGACACCCAGGGTGTTCACCGAGACGTTCAGGGTCGTGTTGTTCAGCGCGACGTTGCCGCCGACCGTGATGTTGTCGCCCGTGCCCGGTTGCGTGATCGGCAGCCCCGCATAACCGGTTTCAAAGTCGAACACGGCATTGCTCATCGACAGGTTGCCGGTGACGCCCAGGTTGCCATTGGAGACGCCGGTCGGTGTACCGACCGAATAGCCGGGCGCAACGCGCGCATTCCCCGTCACGTTCAGAACGCCATTGATCGAGCCGAAGCCCGAGACGATGCCGTTGGATGCCGCATTGACGTTTCCATTGATCGTGACGCCGGCGCCCCCGCCGTTGCCCCCGATCACCACCGTGCCGCCATTCACATCGATGCCGCCAGGGAAGCTGGCCGAGCCATCGAATAGCTGCGTATTACCTGGCGAAACGGTCAGGTCGGCAGCCGTAACGCCACCGCAATAGGAGGTACTCAGCGCGAGCGTCGCGGTCAGCCACTTTCTTGTGCCGTATATCAAAACTTGGGTCCTATTTCTCGATTAATAAACTAATGTCCAGGCATTACCGGATAGCAGTAAACGTATAATTACGTAACGATCCAATCTGCGCGGACGAAATGGGCTGTCGAAAAAAAGGACGCAATGTATACCAATTTTTTTGCAATACCAAGAATTAATGTAGGGATACCATCCTTATTATCTAGTAAGAAAAACTGGATACCAACCGCCTTGCTTTATTCCGCGCAACGGATACCATCCAAGCGGGAAAACTGGCGCTAATTGATACACTTTTATATTATAGAAATAGGGCCAGTTCATGCGGAGCAACGGGGCTGAAAGCCCTTGCCGCAAGCGCACGGACCCGATCCAAGGGCAGGGCGCTGATGCAGGTACCGCGGCAGGACAATCCCACCAAAACCGCGTGATATTTTCATTTGCCGCCATTAATAATGGCCAAACAGGTTCAGCGCATCCCGTTCGAGTAAAACCATTATTCAAGGGCCAAGCGCCTTGCGCTTTCAAAATACCAATATTGAATATCAGTTGCCTGCCAACCAGCACCATCTAATCACAGCGCCGCAAAGGCGCTGTGTGTGTTGCGCCCAAGAAAATGGAATAAGAATACCGACGCCACATCATGGCGCCGGTGCTGGACGCCCCGAAAACCGTTTATATCGAGCCTTGTTTCATCCGGCTGGAGAGGGCGGCGGCGGATTCCTTGCGCTCGCTATAGCGGTCCACCAGGTACGGCGCGGCATCCCGCGTGAGCAAGGTGAACTTCATCAATTCCTCGACGACGTCGACGACGCGGTCGTAGTAGGGCGAAGGCTTCATGCGCCCCGCATCGTCGAACTCCTGGTAGGCCTTGGCCACCGACGATTGGTTCGGTATGGTCAGCATCCGCATCCATCGGCCCAGCACCCGCATCTGGTTCACGGCGTTAAAGGACTGCGATCCGCCCGATACCTGCATCACGGCAAGCGTCTTGCCCTGGGTCGGACGAACGGCCCCCATCGACAGGGGAATCCAGTCGATCTGCGTCTTCATCAGACCCGTCATGGCGCCGTGGCGCTCCGGCGAGCTCCACACCATGCCTTCGGCCCATTGAACCAGCTCGTGCAGCTCGCGGACTTTGGGGTGGTTGTCGTCGGCGTCGTCGACCAGCGGCAGCCCGGATGGGTTGAACATGCGGGTTTCGCCGCCCAGGGCTTGGAGCAACCGCGCAGATTCTTCTGCAACAAGGCGGCTGTAGGAACGCTCGCGCAACGACCCATACAGCACCAGGAAACGCGGCGCATGAGTCGCCCGCTGGGGCGAGAATAGCGCTGCGGTGGACGGTTGCTCCAGCAACGACGGGTCGATATTGGGCAGATCGGCGTTGCGCGACGTGTCGCTGAGCGGGTTGTGATGACGGGTGGTGGAACTCATGCAATACCTCTGTTGATGCAAAACTGAAACGTCAATGGCCGGCTGGCTGGGCGCGCAACAGCATCAGCGCGCCGCAGGCAGCCACCCCGATGGCGCCGGACAACCACAACGCGTTGGCCCCCCATGCGTCCAGTGCCAGGCCGAAAAGAAGCGGAGCCGCCGCCTGCGCAACCCGCGCGGGCATCATCAGCCAACCCTGGCGCGCGCCGTACCCCTGCGAGCCAAATAGCACCAGCGGCAAGGTGCCCTTCGCGATAGTCAGGATGCCATTGCCGGCGCCATGGAGGATCGCGAAAACCGGCGCCATTGCCGGCCCCGCCATCAGCAGCACCGCCACCCCAGCAGGGTGCGCCAGCGCCGCCAGCCGTGCTGACAGCAAGGGATGAACGCGTCGCAGAAATCCGAACTCCAGCACGCGGCCGGCCACTTGTGCAGGACCGATAAGTGCACCGACTGCCACCGCCGCGGCCAAGGTGGTGCCGGCAGCCTCCAGCATGCGCGGTAAGTGCGTCGCCATGGCGGTACTGATGAACCAAGTGGCTGCGAAGACGAAGGCAAGGAGGGCGGTTGCGAACCCTGCGCGCTGGGGTGGGGGAGCAGGAGCAGGGGAGGAAACCGCTACCCTTGGTGCCGCCATGACCGGCCTTTCGACGTTTGGCCGAGTGGGCAGTCTCGGTAGCCAGGCATTGAGCGGCAAGCCGATCAGCAAGTGCATGCCCGCCCAACCAAAGCATGCTTGGCGCCAGCCGAACCGTGCTTCCATCCACGCCGATAGCGGCCAGCCGACGGTGCTGGCAAAGCCGGCAATCAGCGTAATGCCGGTGATCGCGCCACGGGCGTGGTGTCCATACAGGCGAACCAGGCTGGAGAAGGCGGCTTCGTACAGGCCGGCACCCATCGCCAAGCCAAGGATGAGCCAGGCGGCCACCATTGCCCAAAGGCCTTGGGCCGAGCCCAGCATGGCCAAACCCAACGCGAATATCACGCTCGTGCCGACAAGGACGCTGCGGCCGCCGTGACGGTCGATCGCATGACCTGCCAAGGGGCCGACAAGTGCCGACACCACCATCGCGCCGGAGAATGCCGCGTAGACCGTTGGCGTTGGAACGCCCAGTTCATCGGCCATGGGAGCGGCCAGCATGGCAGGCAGGTAGTAAGACGATGCCCAGGCCAATGTCTGGGCGATTCCCAGCGTGCCGACAACCCGGACCGGTGCTCCTGCCACCGTTCAGCTCCGACGGGTGCCCGCGTCGTACCAGCCTTTGGACTGGTTCACCACGCGCACGACCAACAACATCACCGGCACCTCGATCAGCACGCCCACCACCGTCGCCAACGCGGCCCCCGACTGGAATCCGAACAGGCTGATCGCGGCCGCGACGGAAAGCTCGAAGAAATTGGAGGCGCCGATTAGCGCTGACGGGCAAGCGATGCTGTGCTTTTCTCCCACGCGGCGATTCAGCCAGTACGCCAGCCCGGAATTAAAGAGCACCTGGATCAGGATCGGCACCGCGAGCATGGCGATCACCAGCGGCTGGCCAATGATGGCCTCGCCCTGGAACGCGAACAGCAGCACCAGCGTCAGCAAGAGCGCGGCCATGGAAAACGGACCGATCCGCGCCAACGCCGCCTCGAAAGCGACTTGCCCGCGACGCAACAGCATGCGGCGCCACAGCTGAGCAAGGATGACCGGGATCACAATGTAGAGTCCAACGGACACGAGCAACGTGTCCCACGGCACGGTAATGGCCGACAACCCGAGCAGCAGGCCGACAATCGGCGCGAAGGCGAACACCATGATGGTGTCGTTCAAGGCCACTTGCGACAGCGTGAACACCGGATCGCCACCCGTCAGCCGGCTCCACACGAACACCATGGCCGTACACGGCGCCGCGGCAAGCAGGATCAAACCCGCGATGTAGCTATCCAGCTGGTCGGCAGGCAACCAGGGCGAAAAGACCTGGCGGATGAACAGCCACCCCAGGAACGCCATGGAGAAAGGCTTGACCGCCCAGTTGATGAATAGCGTGACGCCAATGCCACGCCAATGCTGCTTGACTTGACCCAGGGCCCCGAAATCCACCTTCAGCAGCATCGGGATGATCATCACCCAGATCAACATGCCCACGGGCAGGTTGACTTGCGCGACTTCAAGATGCCCGATGGCCTGGAATAACGCAGGCATGAGCTGGCCCAGGGCGACGCCCAGGACGATGCAGAGAAACACCCAGAGCGTCAGGTAGCGCTCGAAGCCGCTCAGCCCGCCGCGCGTTGGCTGCGCGGGCGCGGTTTGTGTACTGGACGACATTGATTACTCCCGCGCTTTGCCGATACCGCGCAACTCGGCCTGCAGCGACATCGCGTCCAGGCGGTCGATGGGCAAAGACAGGAATAGCTCAAGGCGGCGCTTGAGTACACGCGCGGCGTCATGGAAGGCCTTGCGACGGCCTTCCTCCGTTCCTTCGACTGCCGCAGGGTCAGGGATGCCCCAGTGCGCCGTCATGGGTTGGCCCGGCCACACGGGGCAGACTTCCCCGGCGGCGTTATCGCAGACCGTGATGATGAAGTCCATGTTGGGCGAGCCCGGCTGTGCAAACTCGTCCCAGCTCTTGCTCCGGTAACCGTCGGCCGGCAACGAAAAGGAGCCCAGCGTGGCAAGTGCCAGTGGATGCACCTCGCCTTTGGGGGTGCTGCCCGCTGAATAGGCCTGGAAGCGGTCGCCTCCCAGGCCTCTGAGCAGGCCTTCAGCCAGGATGGAGCGGGCGGAATTGCCCGTGCAAAGAAACAGCACGTTGAAAGGGGAGTGCGACATGAGGAAATCCTGGCAGCAGCGGTGGGGAAATCAGCAAGTGGTGCAGGCGCCGGGGTCGGAAGCCTCGCAGGGCGCGCCTTGGCAGCAGTGTTCGGTGAGGTAGCCGAGCAGCCCATTCATTTGCGAGAAGTCGGCGCGGTAGATCAGGTTCCGGCCTTGCTGTTCGATCGTGACGAGGCCGGCATGCGACAGCTCCTTCAGATGGAAGGACAAGGTATTGCGCGCAACGCCAAGCTGGTCGGCCAGGACGCTGGGCGTGAGACCCCCCAGGCCAGCCACCACCAGCGCGCGAAACACGCGAAGACGTTGGGTGTGGGCCAGGGCACCAAGGGCGAAAACTGCTTGATCTTCATTCATGGATCAATCATACAACGATTCTTGAATTATTGAATAGTGGGTGATCGCGGATTGGCAGGAGCAACATTTCAGGATGCCGATTCTGTTCTAAGACGCCAGTAAACCCATGCACGCTCGAGAACAGCTGAAGGTCTGGGCCAAGCGAACCAAACGGGACGGCGTGACGCGCTCTGTTCGCTGGCAAGCAACCCAACGCGCACCTTGGCATGCGAAGGCGGTAGGCGTGTTCGTGGTTGCCTATCCACTGAGCCTTGCCGAATGCAGGGACCAGGCCGAAGCGTGGATGGCTTCGGCCGCGGCAAAGCCACGGCGCAAGGCGGGTGCGGTGCTGATCGTGGCACTGTGGCTAAGCGCGGGCGCGGCAGCCGGGTTTTGACTCCAGGGCTTGAATGGGACGATGAAAGGCCAAGGGCGGCGGATGCAGGCCAGGAGTAGGCTGGAAACCCATAACTCTTACTTTACATAATACACATTATGCGTATTACGCCTTATGCGTTGGAGAGATCCCTCCGTCCAGTCCCCGCTCCAGTAGAATCGGGCGCGTTCTTGGGCTCATGAGCACAACCGTGATCACGATAAAACAGGTAGAGGCGTTCTACTGGACGGTCAAGCTTGGCACGTTCACCGCTGCCGCGGAGCGGCTTCATACCACCCAGTCCGCCATCACCAAGCGCATCCAGGAGATCGAGAGCACGTTCGAAATCGCGCTGTTCGATCGCGTGGGCCACCGGCTTGTGTTGACCGACCGCGCGCAAAGCATCTACGACTATGCCAAGAACATGCTGCAGCAGCGGGATTCCATCCTGGTGCAGCTGGCGGGCAACCCGACCATGACGGGAACGGTCAGGATCGGCATCACCGAGATGACGGCGATGACCTGGATTTCTTCGTTGATCCGCCAGACCCGCGCCCGCTACCCTTCCCTGCAGCTGCAACCGCGCCTGGACCTGAGCGGCCGGTTGCAGCGCCTGCTGCTGGCCGGCGAAATCGATCTGGCGTTCCTGCCCGAGATGTATTTGCATCCGGAGCTCGACGCGTTGCCGCTGTCGCTGGTGGAGTTCCAATGGATGGGCAACCCGAATACCTTTGACCAGACCCGGTGCTTCAACATCGAAGAGATCGGCAAGATGGCGATTCTTGGCCAGTCTAGCGAATCGGTGATCAGCGTGTTGTGCGAAAACTGGCTGCAGCAACGCATGACCCATTCGAATTCGCTGGCGATCGACAACCTGATCGCCATCGCCGGCCTGGCTGTCGCAGGACTTGGCGTCGTCTGCCTTCCTGCCGGCTATTTTGCCAACCATCTGCGGGACGGCCGGCTGGCGGTACTGCGCACGGAGGTCCCTCCGCCCAGCGCCCGGTATTTCGCGCTTTGCCGCAAGGAACCCGTGTCCGCGGTCACGCAGGCCTTGGCCGCCCTGGCCCAGGAATGCTGCGACTTCACGGTCGAAGCCCGCTAGCCGTCCAAGCCTAAGCGCCGCGCTACCGGCGCCCGGCCGCGACAGTCCGTCGTAAAGCATTCCCAAATAGACTGCTGGACAGGATATTTATTCCCTTTATTCAAGCTATCAGATCCACCATGATTGCCACGAGGCGCTCGCCGTCGACGCGCCCCACCCCAATCACTCTGTTAGTTGAGATCGGAATGTCACATCCAGATTGGCCCCAGCAGATCTATGAAGTCTTCAAGTCGCTCGATGTGCGACAAGTTTCCTATGTTCCGGATGCGGGCCATAGCGCGCTCATCCGCCTTTGCGAAGGCGATCCCGGCATGCACTCGGTATCGCTCACCACCGAAGAAGAAGGCGTGGCCATGTCTGCGGGAGCGTGGCTGGGCGGAGACCGCGCCGCGCTGCTGTTGCAATCAAGCGGCGTCGGCAACTGCATCAACATGCTTTCCCTGCAGCATGAAGCCCGCATGCCGCTCTTCATGATCGTGACCATGCGCGGCGAATGGGGCGAGTTCAATCCCTGGCAGATCGCCATGGGCAAATCGACCCAGGCCGTGTTGGAAGCTTCGGGCGTGTATGTCTACCGCGCCGACCAGGCGGAAGAGATCGCCGCCAACGTCGACGCCGGCGCGCGTTTCGCCTACCAGACCGGACGCAGCGTCGCCGTGTTGATCGGCCAACGCGTCATCGGTACCAAGAACTTCAACAAGTGAGCGCACATCCATGAAAGAGCACAACACCGCGATGCTGGACCGACGGGCAGTGGTGTCGCGGATCCTGCGCGACCGCGGCGACGCGCTGGCCATCTCCAGCTTGGGCAATCCAACCTTCGACCTGGCGGCCGCCGGCGATTGTCCCCGCAACTTCTACCTTTGGGGCGCAATGGGCGGGGCCGTGATGGTGGGCCTGGGGCTGGCGCAAGCCCGCCCCGCGAACCGCGTCATCGTTTTTGTCGGCGATGGCGAAATGATGATGGGCCTGGGGTCGCTAGCCACGGTGGCGGTCCACGCCGTTCCGAACCTGAGCGTGGTCGTGGTGGACAACGAGCACTACGCCGAGACCGGCATGCAGCCCGCCCATGCCGGGCGCGGCGTGGACATCGCCGCGGTGGCCAAAGCCTGCGGTTTCGACACGACGCTGCTGGTGCGCACGGAGGCCGAACTGGAGGCCGCCGCCCAGGACATCCTGCATGCGCCGCGGCCGGTCCTGGCCGCCATCAAGGTCAGCACCGCGCCGCAACCGACTGCCCTTCCCCCGCGCGACGGGCCTTACCTGAGGAGCCGGTTCCGCGAGGCCTTGCTGGGCAGCGACGCCCACCGATAAGCCATGCGTGCGGTCCGGTGCCCATGGCCGGCCGCACGCACACCATTGATTTGCCCATTCGAGCTTCTTCAAGAAGCCTTCCGCCGCCACCCGGCGCGGATCCAAGGAGACAAGCATGAGCCTGTTCACGTTCCGTCGTCTATGCGCCAGCGGGCTGGCGCTGATTTCGTGCGCCGTCGCGTTAAGCCTGGCGCCATCCGCAACGCATGCCGAATCGACGTTTTCCGGGAAGCCGATGCGGCTGATCGTCCCGTTTCCCCCGGGCGGCGGCGGAGACCGCCTGGGCCGGCTGCTGGCGGGCCCGCTGGGCAAGGCGCTGGGCACGGACATCGTGGTCGAGAACCAGGGCGGCGCCAACGGCAACATCGCGCTGCAGACGGTGGCGCGCGCCGACCCCGACGGACGCGTGCTGGGGTTGACGCTGGTCGACCATATCGCCGTGAACCCGCTCATCTACAAGAGCCTGCCTTATGACCCGCTGAAGGATTTCAAGCCGGTCGGCCTGGTCCTGTCGACGCCCTATATCGTCGCCGTCGCCGAAAACGGACCCGCCACGCTTGCGGATTTCGTTGGTCAGGCGCAAGCCAAACCGGGCGACGTCAGCATTGGTTATCCCACCACGAATATCCAGATCGCCATGCTGGACCTGGAAGCACGTTCGACGTCGAGCCTGAACCTGATTCCCTATCGCGGCATTGCCCAAGGCTTGCCCGACATGCTGGGCGGCCGCCTGTCGGCCTGGGTCGGCACGAGCGTGACGATGCGGGGATACATCGAGGGCGGAAAGGTGCGGGGATTGGCGGTCACGTCGGCCGAACGCGTGAAGGTCTTGCCGGATGTTCCGACCGTCGCCGAGGCCGGCTACCCCGGCTATCAGCACGTCAGTTGGTACGGCGTCATCGCGCCGGCCGGCACCCCGGACCGGACCATCAACGAACTGAACAAGGCGTTGAACGACGTGTTGGGCCGCCCCGAGGTCAAGGCCGAAATCGAACGGGATGGCGCCGCGGTGATGGGCGGTACTCCCGCCGCGTTGAAGTCGGCGCTGGAATCCGACTTGCGGCGTTTGGCTCCCATCGTGCAGTCCGCCGGCCTCAAACC
>NZ_DBHKZA010000083.1:18266-25016 GCF_057314935.1 Achromobacter sp. | reverse complement strand
CTATTTTTGCGAAGGTCTTGAAGGGACTATTTTTGCGAAGGTCGTGAAGGCCAGGGACGGTCGTCGTCCTGAAGCGGTGGCGTTGCCGGGTGTCGCCCAAAATCTCTTGGGCACTTTCAGGACGCTGTCAGACCCTCCCGCTTAGACTGGCGCCTCAGATTACGGCCTTGCGCCAGATCGGCTGACGATTGATCCCCCTGTCAGACGATTGCAGGGCTAGTGTTCTGACACCGATACCGCGTTCCCCGCGAGCCTTTTATGACGCGGTATTGTGTGCTCCCGTACCGGCCCGGCCTTTATTGAGCCGGGCCGCTTTTTTTGTGCCGGGCAAATAAAAAGGCGGCCGCTGAGCGGCCGCCATGATCGCGCGGAGGACCGGCCAGGCCGGCCGCCTGTCAACGGCGCATGCCGACGCCGATCGCCAATACGCCGGCCACGATGGCCGCGATGCCGGCCCAGGTCGGGATGGGCACCGACTTCTCGGTTTCGGCCGTGGCCTTCACCGAACCGATCTGCAATACGGTTTCTTCGGACTTGTAGTTGAAGCCCTTGTATGCCAGGGCCGCGATGCCCAGGACGATCAGGATGGCGCCAATGATTTTCATGTATTCCTCTCCGATTCCATGTTCGGTGCGCGGAAGTTAACGCATAGGCCCGCATGTGTCAGTGACAGAACGTGTCGCCTGTCGCAACCGTATTGCAGCACTTCGGCAAACCGGCGGCGTCGTATAGAATCAACCCTTTTGGCCGACGCTCATGTGGTTCAAAAACCTCAAGATTTACCGCCTCTCCTCGCCGTGGACTCTCGTTGGCGATCAGCTTGAAGAAACGCTTGCGCGCCACGCCTACCAAGCGGGCAACAACCTCGAAATGCAAAGCCTGGGCTGGGTCCCGCCGCGCGAAAACGGCGGGCTAGCCCATGTCGTGAACGGCCAGATCCTGCTGTCGCTGCGCGCCGAGAAAAAGCTTCTGCCGGGCACCGTCGTGAACCAGGTCGCCAAAGCGCGCGCCCAGGAGATCGAAGAGCAGCAGGGCTACAAGCCGGGCCGCAAGCAGATGAAGGAAATCAAGGAACGCGTCACCGACGAGCTCCTGCCGCGCGCCTTCAGCGTGTACCGCGACACCCGCGTCTGGATCGACCCGCAGAACCACTGGCTGGTCATCGACGCCGCCGCGTCCGCGAAGGCCGACGAAGTCATTGGCCTGCTCGCCAAGTGCGTCGACCCGTTCCCGCTGGAAAACCTGTACGTCGCGCAATCGCCCGCCTCCGCGATGACGGGCTGGCTGGCGGAAGACGAGGCCCCCTCCAACTTCACCATCGACCAGGACACCGAGCTGCGCTCGTCGGGTGAAAGCGGCGCGGCCATCCGCTACGTGAAGCATTCCATCGACGCCGACGACGTGCGCCGCCATATCCAGTCGGGCAAGCAGTGCACGCGCCTGGCCATGACGTGGGCCGACCGCATTTCCTTCGTCCTGACCGAAGGCCTGGACGTCAAGCGCGTGTCGCCGCTGGACGTGCTGAAGGAAGGCAACGAAGGCGTCGCCGCCAACGACGACGAGAAGTTCGATTCCGACATGATGCTGATGACGGGCGAACTGGCCAAGATGATGGCCGAGCTCGTCGAGGCCCTGGGCGGCGAAAAGAAGATCTAAGCCGTCGTCGCGCAACCACCCGCGAAACAAAGGCCGCCCTACCGGGCGGCCTTTTCTATTTCCGGGCCGGGCCCGGCATTGTCCGCACGCGCCGTACTCAGGCCGCCACGCTGCGGTCGCGCCCGGCCTGCTTGGCGCGGTACAGCGCCTTGTCGGCGCGGTCGATCAGATAGGCGTAGTCCGGGTGGCCGTCGAACGTGGCCACGCCGATGCTGGCCGTGATGCGCAAGGCGCCCGCTTCGGGAATCGCGAACTTGTGCCGGCGGATTTCGGCGCCCAGCTTCTCGGCCGCAGCCAATGCAGCCTCTTGCCCCGTGTCCACCAGCACCACCAGGAACTCTTCGCCGCCGTAGCGGAACACGAAGTCGCTGGACCGGCAGGCCTGGTGCACCACCTCCGCGAACTGCCGCAATACGTGGTCGCCGCCGGAATGCCCGTGCGCGTCGTTGATGGCCTTGAAGTGGTCGATGTCCAGCAGCAGCACCGAAAAGCGGCTGCCCTGCCGCGTGGAAATGGCGATTTCGCGCCCGACCACCGACGGCAGGAAACGCCGGTTCAACACGTTCGTGAGCGGATCGCTGCCGCTCTCGATCTCGGCCACCATGTCGAACAGGCCATTGAGCAGATGCTTGATGCGCGCGACCAGCTCCTGCAGCTCGCGCACCTGATCGGGCATCGACACTTGCTGCTGCGCGTCCGCCAGCATCAACCGCGGCAGCACCACGTCGTCCAGCCGCGTCACGGCCTCGGTGATCTGGCGCAGCGCGGGCGCGCTTTCGAACAACACGCCGCCTTTGTGCTGCAACCACAACCCGAATTCCGATGCAGCCAGACGCGGCAGCGCCTGCTCCGGCGCGCGGTAATGCAAGCCGATCAGCACGGCCTGGCTCCATTCCAGCAGCGCGGCGCGCTGGCGTTCGCGTTCGGTCGAGATGTTCTGGCCCAGCGCGAACAAGCGGTACGCTTCGTCATTGCGCGCGCCGCGGTTGATATCGCGCATGAAGGCGCGGCTCATCTGTTCGATCGCCAGGTCGAACAGATTGCAGACGTACTGCGTGGCAATGGAGGCCGCCGTCCCGTCCAGGTCGCTTGCACGCAGGCGCTCGGCGATCTCGTTCTTCAGGATGCGGGCGCCCGCCATCACCAGATGGATCGGGATATGGACGCGGGCATGCACTTCGCCCACTTTCTTCTGGGTCGCCATCAGCGCGGCGATATCGCCCTGGTCGCGCACGCAGAGCAGACCCTTCAACCAGTGCTTCATGCCGCTGTGCAGGCGGGTCGCGACGATCTCGTGGGACAAGCGGGGGCCTGCTTCGGCATCCGCCAGCAAGGTGGAATAGAAGGCGTCCACCAGTTCTTTGGCGCTATCGCCCACTACGGCCGCGACCTGGCCGCGCGTGTAGGCGTCGACCGATTGATAGACCGCTTCCCAGGCTTGCTCGTTGGACGCGCTCAGGTAGCACGCTTGGCCCGCGCCGCCCGTCCACGCCGGAACCGCGCTATTGCTCGAAGACATAAGATCATCCGCCCCAAAGATTCCACGCGTGTCTCGGAACGACACGCGACAGAAAGACAGCGCGGATTATCCTTCAAATCTCAAGGAGAGCCCCGCCGTGGCGCTGCCAGGCCGCGGGGGGCAGCAAGCCGAGGCTTATTCCAGACCGTGGAAGACGGAGTCGTCGGGGCCCACGTGCGACGGGTGCTGCCACGTCACGTCGCGCAGCGAGTGCTGCACCAGGCCTTCCACACCCAGCAGCACCGCGAAGATCGCCATGCGGATGGGGATGCCGTTGTCGGTCTGGCGGAAAATCGCCAGGCGCGGATCGTGGTTCAGGTCCACGCTCAGGTCGTTGGCGCCCGGACGGCTGTCGCGCGGCAGCGGGTGCATCACGATGGTCTCGGGGCTGCAGTACGCGTCGATGATGGCGCGGTTGATCTGGAAGTCCGGCGTGTAGCCCTCGTTCTCTTCGTTGGCGAAGCGTTCCTTCTGCACGCGCGTCGCGTAGATCACGTCGGCGCCGGACAGGCCTTCGGCCAGCGACGTCTTCTGTTCGATCACGTTGCCGTTGCGGCTGGCCTGCTCGATGATGTAGCTGGGCATTTCCAGGCCCTTGGGCGACACCAGCGAAAACTTCACGTTCTTGTACAGCGCCATCAGCTTGATCAGCGAATGCACGGTGCGGCCGTACTTCAAGTCGCCCACCATGGCGATATGGGCGCCGTCCAGCAACTTGCCCAGGCGCGAGAACTCGGTCAGGATCGTGTACAGGTCCAGCAGGGCCTGGCTGGGATGTTCGCCCGGGCCGTCCCCGCCGTTGACCACCGGAATGTTGGTGGCGCGCGCGAATTCCGCGACCGAACCCTGGTCGGGATGGCGGATCACCATGGCGTCCACGTAGCCGCTCATGACGCGGCTGGTGTCGTAGATGGATTCGCCCTTGGCCATCGACGAAAACGTGAAGCCCGTCGTGTCGCAGACCGAGCCGCCCAGACGGCAGAACGCCGAACCGAAGCTGACGCGGGTACGCGTGCTGGCTTCAAAGAACAGGTTGCCCAGCACGGCGCCTTCCAGCACCCGCGACACTTTCTGGCGGCGTGCGATGGGCTGCATCATGTCGGCCACGCGGAACAGGTCTTCGACCGATTCGCGCGTGAACTGGTCCACCGAAAGCAGCTGATGCTTGCCTTCGACGGCGATGCGCTCACGCAAGGGGCCATCTTGTACGCTTTGCGTATACTTTTCCAGCAACACGCCGTTTTGCACGATTTCGCTGACAAAACGCTGCACCACTTCCGGCATTGCGCGGAATTCCTGCGACCCCTCGGGCAACAACCAGGTATCCAACGCCCGACGTTTCACGCCGATCCGGGTCGCGAAAACGTCGCGCGTAAGGTTCAGGCGGCGCATGGCGTCGCGCAGGAAGGCTTGCTGGGAGATGGTCATGACGGGCCCCGAGAAAGAGGATTTATATACGCACCGCGCATATTATTCTCAACGCAAGTGCAAGTCCAACACTTTTGCGTACACGGGTTTACCCTTGGAATCTAGCGGCTGGCGTAGGACGTCATTTGCTGGGCGTCGGCCGTGCCCTGCCCCAGAGAGAACCAGCACGCACCGCAGAACGCCAGGGCGCCAAGCAGGTAGCAAATCATCGCCAACAACTGGGCCGGCCAATGGCCGCGCGTCAGATGCCCGGTGTAGCCCTGACGCAACAGGCTGACCTGCGCCAGGTAGGCAAACAGCAGCCCCAGGCACGAGGCGAGCAGCCCGCCCAGGAAGAGCGCCAGCGGCAACTGGAGGTCTGGCGCGGCAATGTCGCCGCCCACGATCCCCAGTGAAAAAGCCACCAGCGCCAATGCCGCGCCCCCGTTCAACCACCCCAGAAAGCGGAACGCCCCCGCCAGCAGCGAGAACGCGATGCCCGAGGACCGGATCTGCTGCGCGCGGGGATCCATGGGTCAGCCGCCGTTGCCTGCGCGGCAGACGGGCGTCGCGCTCTGGATCGAGGCGCGGGCGGCTGCGATTTCGGCCGCATCCCAACGCCCTTCGCCCAGCACGGTGACCGTTACCTTGGATTTGGCGGGGCCGTCGGCTTCCGCCGAAATCAGTTCCAGCACAGTAGCGGGTTCGCCCACCTTGTACAGCTGGATCTCGTCGGGGGCGCCTTTTTCCCCCAGGGAATGGCGCCAGGCGTAAGCGACGCCGTAGGGATGTTGCACGTTCACGTGGCAGGCGCGGACATATTCACCGCCACGGCGGAAGGCGGCCTGGTAATTGGTGTCGACACTGAAGGTCTCTTTCTTCACGGTGTCGGCCTCGTAGACGCCCTTGCTTGCGCAACCGGCCAACAGTGCCGCCAACGTTACACCCACCCATACAGACTTGCGCATGATTCTTCCCGCATTGAAATTCGGACTCCCGCGATTATGCCAGCGGCTGCAAAAAGGCCACGCGGGAAATGTCTGGACATTTCTGGCGTGGCCTTGGGCCGGCTATGCGGCAGCGGGAGGGCAGCTTACTTGGCAGCGCCCTCGATCTTCTCCCCGCCTCGCTGAATGTCCTTGCCAGCGCCCGCAACGGTGTTGCAGCCGGCCGTAAGGGCGGCGATCGAAAGCAGCATGACGAGAACGACTCTGTTCTTCATAAACCTCTCCTGTCTGGGCGTGGAAACCGAAGCCAGCATACCCCAAAGGCCCTCATCTGCGCATCATCCGGATGCGGGCCCTGGGCGGCCGCGGCAGGGCCGCCTGGGCGATTTTTCGAATGGGCTGAAAGCGGGGGGTCTGTCACGTTAGAAAATCTATCCTTCAACACCAGGAATGATCGTTTTACGTGGCCCAGTCCGGCTTACAGAATGGGGGCAAGCCTGTAGCCCAGGAAATAGCCTGTCTCCTTTCTATGCCCATGACCACGCCGACCTTGCACATTTACACGGACAGTTCGCCCAACGGCTTCAAAATCACCATCGCGCTGGAAGAGTTGGCGCTGCCGTACACCCTGCACCACGTGCGCATCGAAGAGGGTGAGCACCGCCATCCCGACTTCCTGGCGTTGAATCCCCACGGCCGCATCCCCGTGCTGCACGACGCGGCCACGGGCATCACCGTGTTCGAGTCTGCCGCCATCCTGCTGTATCTGGCCGGCAAGACCGGGCGCCTGCTGCCCGCCGACGCCAAGGGGCGATGGGAGGCCATCACCTGGCTGATGTTCCATAGCGCCAGCATGGGCCCCCTTCTGGGCCAACGCGTGCATGCCGAGCGCTTTGCGGCCGAGCGCCATGACGCGGCGATCGAGCGCTTTCGCCGCCTTACCGAAGATACCTTCGCCGTCCTCGACGCGCGCCTGGCGCATCGCCCATGGCTGGCTGGCGACGACTTTTCCATCGCCGATATCGCCACCTTCGGCTGGATGCACATCGCACGGATCGTCGAATTCGACTTCAGCCGATACGAACATCTGAGCGCATGGCACCAGCGGGCCAGCCAGCGCCCGGCCGTCCAACACGGCATCACCCTGCCGCAGCCGGCCGTCGGCCCCTGACTTTCTGCCTCCTGACTTTCTGCCTCCTGACTTTCTGCCTCCTGACTTTC
>NZ_DBHKZA010000083.1:0-18166 GCF_057314935.1 Achromobacter sp. | reverse complement strand
CCTGACTTTCTGCCTCCTGACTTTCTGCCTCCTGACTTTCTGCCTCCTGACTTTCTGCCTCCTGACTTTCCGCCCTCTGATGACTGACACCACGACTGTCCTTTCGATGCCAACTGGCGCCTCGGCGCCCGCCTTTGCCGCCCACCCGGGCTATCGGCGCATGTTCGCCCCCAACCATCTGACGGTAGGCGTCTTCCTGCCTTTGCGCTTCTATCAGGGCGACATGGCGGTGCTGCACGGCCAGGCCGACCTGGTCACCGACCTGGACCGCCGGGGCTTCGCCGCCGTATGGGTCCGTGACGTGCCCTTGTTCGATCCGAACTTCGGCGACGCCGGCCAGGTATTCGACCCCTTTTCCTATCTAGCCTATTTGGCGGCCCGCACCGAGCGCATCGCGCTTGCGACCGGCAGCACGGTCTTTCCCCTGCGGCATCCGATCGACCTGGCCAAGGGGGCCGCCACGCTTGACCGGCTGTCCGGCGGCAGACTCGTCATGGGCATTGCCTCGGGCGACCGCCCCGTCGAATTCCCTGCGTATGGACTGGACCCCGCGCAACGCGGCGACCGTTTCGCGCAAACGGTGTCCTATTTCCGCCGACTGATGCAAGACCCCCACGGCGCCATCGACTCGCCGCTGGGGCGCCTAGCCGGACCGCAGCTTCTGCCTAAGCCGGCGGCAGGGCGCGTCCCCCTGCTGATCACGGGTTCCTGCCGGCAAACGCCGCAATGGGTGGGCGAACACGCCGACGGCTGGCTGACCTACCCCGACAGCACGCACGACGACGCGGGCCCGCAACGCCTGGCGCAGAAGGTCCGCGCCTGGCGCGCCCTGATTCCCGATGCGGGATTCCGGCCGCATGCCACCAACGAATGGCTGGACCTGAGCGCCGATCCGGACCATCCGCGCACGCCGATGCAAGGCGGCTATGTCCTGCGCACGGGTCGACGGGGCCTGCTTGATCTGCTGGCGCGTTGGCAGGACGCGGGTGTCAACCATGCGGCGCTGGGCATCCAGTTCTCGGAGCGTCCCGCCGCCGAGGTGATCCAGGAACTGGCCGAGGAAGTCCTGCCCCATTTTCCCGCGCATGAGGGGCCGCTCCCCGCCCCCGCCCGCTGGTAGGCGCCTTGCGACCTACAATGCGGCCCCGGCCGCGGCTGTCGCGTATTTGCCGGCAATGGATTAGGATTCGAAAATGAACAAAAAACCTGTACCGCAGAACGCTGGCGCAGCCCCCCAGGGCTGGGGCTGGGAACAGCCGCAATGCCGTGGACAAGCGGCATTGGCGCTGTTCATCGACGATCTGCACCGAATCCTGCAAGCCCATGCCGCCGGCAAGCTCGCGGACAGCAGCACGCTGGCTGACGCGCAAGAACACGTTGACGAACTGCTTGCCCGCTATAACGAAATCAACGCCGCGCCGGAAATTTTCCTTGGACAATCGGTCGAACTGAAGGAAGGCGTCGACCGGAACGGCGTCTCTCATACGGTACCGATTTTTTCTGCCCGGCTGAAGAAATCACTGGTGTCGATGCTGGGGCAAGGCCCCGGCTGAAACGCCCCCTATAACCGGCCGGTCTGCGGCGGCCGGCAATGAATCAGAGCAGCTACAGGAGACCCCACAATGAATTCGGACAATGTCGTAGAGTTTCTCCGCCTGCTGTCGCTGGACGTCTCGCTGGGCGCTGCCGCCCAACACGCCGCGGGCCAGCCGGATGCGCCGTTGGCCCTGGCCCGATTGGCGACTGCCCACGGCTTGCCGTGCAGCGCGTCAGACTGGTCCTTCTTTGCCCGCAGTTGCCTGGACACCTCCGCGCAAACGCAAGAGGATGCCGATCCCGCCGGTGCCACCATCTGGCAACTGGTGCAGGATCCCGCCCACGGCACCGACATACCCGCCAGCGCCATTACGCGCGTCATCGGCATCATCACGCAGCCTGAGGGCGGCCCGCCCGTCGTCGGCCATGTCGTGGGCGACCTTGCGCCGCGCACGCCGCTGGGCATGGCGCCCTACCCCACGGGTTCTTGATTATCGAAAGCGGCAAGCCTTAAGGCTTGCCGGACAGATACTCCGTCACGCCCGACGCCGCAACCCGTCCGCTGGCCATGCAGGCCGTCAGCAGATAGCCGCCCGTCGGCGCTTCCCAATCCAGCATTTCGCCGGCCACGAACACCCCGGGCGCCGATTGCAGCATCAGGCCTGCGTCCAAGGCGTCAAAAGACACCCCGCCCGCCGTGCTGATGGCCTCGTCGATCGGACGCGCACGCACAAGCGTCAGCGGCAGCGCCTTGATCCGCAGCGCCAACCGCTCCGGATCCTTGAAATCGTCGGCCGACGCGCATTCGCGCAACAGCCCCGCCTTCAC
This sequence comes from Achromobacter sp., assembly GCF_057314935.1. NCBI lineage: Bacteria > Pseudomonadati > Pseudomonadota > Betaproteobacteria > Burkholderiales > Alcaligenaceae > Achromobacter > Achromobacter sp. The sequence continues at coordinate 15,802 of NZ_DBHKZA010000083.1, read as the reverse complement.
GCCCGTCAATCCCATGCGGCTTTGCAGATGGCTGGACAGGGAACGCGCCCCCCGCGGGTGATTGACCGCAGCGGTGACTTTTTCCTGGGTCCAGTCAGGCGCCAGGTCCAGCGTGGCGACGGCGTGCCCCTGCCCGTCGATCCGATCGCGCAAGGGCGCGGACAGCGCATAGACCAGGCTGCCCTCGATGCCCGTCTCCGATACGACGAATTCGCCCTGCCGGGCCAGCACGCCGCCCGATGGCAGAGCGCATGACATGGAAACGGATTTGACGGGTTGGCCCGCATAGCGCTCGCGGAAGTGCGCCGACCATGCGACGTCGAACCCGCAGTTGGCGGGGCGCAGCGGCGCCACCTCGACGCCGTGCGCCTGCAGTCCGGCGACCCAGGCGCCATCCGACCCCAGCTTGGCCCAGCTCCCTCCGCCCAACGCCAGGACGACGGCATCTGCCGCCTGCGTCTGCACGCCCTCGGGCGTGTCGAATCGCAGCTCAGCCGCCGAAGGCATGTCGCTCGCGGCCCACCCCAGCCAACGATGCCGCATATGGAAGCGCACGCCATTGGCGCGCAATCGGGCAAGCCATGCCCGCAGCAACGGCGCCGCTTTCATTTCCTGCGGAAAGACACGGCCCGACGAACCCACGAAGGTCTGGATGCCCAGTTCATGCGCCCAGTCGCGCAACGCGGCGGCGTCCATGACGGAAAGCCAGGGCGCCACCTGCCCGGCGCGATCGCCATAACGCGCCAGGAATGGGCCTGCCGCTTCACTATGCGTCAGGTTCAAGCCGCCCCGCCCCGCCATCAGGAACTTGCGCCCCACCGACGGCATGGCATCGAACACATCCACCTGCAGGCCCTGGGCGGCAAGCCCCTCGGCTGCCATCAGGCCGGCCGGGCCGCCCCCGATCACGGCGACGCGTTTGGAAGCGCTCGGGGTCATGGCGCCGGCGCCATCAAGGCGAAAGCGGGCAAGGGCGTAGGACTCGGCATGGCGGCAAAATCGAATTGGTCAATACGGGGGAAGCGCGGCGCGGGCCGCGGGGGGGAGGATTGTCGCATGACGCCCCGGCCGCCTTCCCGCGTTGCGCTTCAGGGCAGGCCCAACGGTAAAAAGGCCCGGCGCCGGCCATTTATTGACCGCAGGCGCCAAGCCCTTGTTATGACTGGACATTTCGGACATGCGCAAAGGCTATCCCAAGGCTTGTCCACAGTCGCTGTGGGTAACTTCCCGCGTCAGGCGTTGCCCGCCGCCTGCATCGGACCCGACCAGGGTTCCGCATCCAGCTGGAAACGCAGTTCCTGATATTCGCCGTCCACCGCGACGGAACGCAGCAAGCCGGCGTCCATGGCCTGGCCCAACGCCCGGCGGCACAGGGTCTCGGGATCGTCCGGCAACGATTGGAAGACGCCGTCGGGAATGCGCAGGCGCAGCAGCGCCTGGGGATCACCGCGTTCCGCAGGCCGGCCGATATGGATATGGGCGGGATAACCGTGCGGGCACCAGATGCCCACGTGGTACTTGCCTTCAGCGCCGGTATCGGCGACGTAACCAGGATGATCGTATTTTGCGGTACCCATGGACCCTCCTCGAGTGCGGCGAACTAGCGCGCGTGACCCATGGTAGCTCAGGGTCGCCGTGCTGTGCGGCTGGCAACACCCGGGAAACTCCGGGCTGGAACAAAGGATTGACCCAGGGCAAGTTCCGGACGAAAAAAGGACGAAAAAAAGCCGCGATGAAAATCGCGGCTTGTTCTCTTGAAACTGGTTGCGGGGGCAGGATTTGAACCTACGACCTTCGGGTTATGAGCCCGACGAGCTGCCAGACTGCTCCACCCCGCGTCTGATGTGTGAATCATACCTCATTTTGAAATCTTGTGCAGCGCACCCAGGCGATTATTCGTATTTTTTGCCGCATTCATGCGAAATATATTCGCCGCCAGGTGGAAAAGCCGGTCGAACGGCCCTGGAACGTCCAGGCAAATCACCTCGGCCGGGCCGATCGCCGTCACCTGCACCACGCCGCCATAGCCGACCCCATGCGCTTCGCCCGCGTTGACGCGGGCGGATACCGGCAAACCCAGGCTGCCCGCGGCTTGGGCGCCGGTCGGGGCCTCTTGCACGCGCACGCTGCCGGCCACGCATACCAGGGTGGCGCCGGCTCGCAGCGTCAATTGCCGGCACGCGCCAGCGGCGATTTCCAGGCGGCGGGCCAGAGGGTGGGCAGAGGATTCGGCATTCATGATGTTCTCCAGTCGGACCCTCACAGGCTACGCGCGCCCTGCTTTGCGCAACAGCCACACTCCGACCCTTTCTGTACCGATGCAGATGCTCGATTTTGACGCTGTTATGGTGTATTTTTCATCCATCTGTGCCTACCCTCATTCCAACCTCGGGGAGCATGATCGGCGCATGGACCCACAACCGCTGTACCTACGCCTGGCAAACCATTACCGGCGCGCCATCCAGACGGGCGTGCTGGCCCCGGCCCAGCGCATGCCCTCAGTACGCACGCTGGTGCGCACCCATCACGTCAGCCTCTCCACCGCGCTGCAAGCCTGCCGCCAACTGGAAGACGACGGGTTGATCGAAGCCCGGCCCCGCTCGGGGTATTTCGTCCTGCACCCTCGGCGCAACAGCATCCCCCCGGTCAACGAGCCCGACATCCGCCAGACGCTGGGCGCGGCGCAATACGTGGGCATCCACGACCGCGTCTCGGACTTCATCGCCAAGTGCGAGGCCCATCCCGTCAGCGCCAACTTCGCGCTGGCCGCGGCGGTGCCCGAGGCGTATCCGATGGAGGCGCTGAAGCAGGCGATGACCCGCGCCCTGCGCATGACGCCGCAGGTGCTGGTCAGCCCCGTTCCGCCGCAGGGCCACCCGGAGCTACGCACGGTGTTGGCGCGCCGGGCACTGGCCAACGGCATCAATGCCACCCCGGACGACGTCATCGTCACGCACGGCTGCATCGAAGCCCTGAACCTCGCGTTGCGCGCGGTCGCGCGGCCCGGCGACACCATTGCCGTCGAATCGCCGACCTACTTCGGCCTGCTGCAGATCCTGGAAAGCCTCGGCATGCGGGCGCTGGAAATTCCCACCAGTCCGCAGAACGGCCTGTCGATCGAGGCGCTGGATCTGGCGTTCCAGACGCACGGAAACATCCGCGCCGTCGTGGTCGTGCCCAATTTCCAGAACCCGCTGGGCTGCGTGATGCCCGATGCCGAAAAGGCCCGCCTGGTGGCGCTGTGCGAACGCCAGCAAGTGCCGCTGATCGAAGACGACACCTATGGCGCGCTGACCGATGACGACACGCCGCTGGCCGCCGCCAAATCCTGGGACGCGACCGGCAACGTCATCTATTGCTCATCCATGCACAAGACACTGGCGCCCGGCATGCGCCTGGGCTGGTTGCTGGGTGGCCGCTGGAAGGCCCGCATCGCCATGCTGAAGTTCGCGCAAAGCCGCCCCAATGAACCGTTGGCGCAGATCGCCGTCGCCGAATTCCTGGGATCGCGCGCCTATGACAGGCACTTGGCGCGGCTGCGCCGGCACTTGAAGATCCAGCGCGACCAGACGGCCGAAGCAATCGCCGCGCACTTTCCGCGCGGCACCCGCCTGAGCGTGCCCCAAGGGGGCATGCTGCTGTGGGTGGAGATGCCCGGCGGCCGGTCGGGCATGGAAGTCTTCGAGGCCGCGCTGCAAGAGGGCATCCGGGTCGCGCCCGGTGCGATGTTCTCGAACAGCACGCGCTACAACCACTTCCTGCGGATCAGTTGCGGGCAGCGCACGACACCCGACATCTCCCGCGCGTTGCAGACCTTGGCGCGCATCGTCGGCGAGCGCGCGGCATGAACCCGGCCCTGCACCAGTTCATCGTCGACTACGGCTTGTGGGCCGTGCTGGGCGGCACGTTCCTGGAAGGCGAAAGCGTGGTGGTGTTCGCGGGCTTCCTGGCGCACCAGAAGCTGCTGCATCTGCCCTATGTGATGCTGTGCGCCTTCGCGGGGTCCTTCGTGGCCGACCAGTTGCTGTTCTTTCTGGGGCGGCGCTACCGCGACCATCGCCTGGTGCGGCGCATCCGCGAAAAGCCCGCCTTCGAGCGCGCCCTGGCCCTGGTCGACCGCTACCCGCACGGCTTCATCCTGAGCCTGCGGTTCCTGTATGGCCTGCGCACCGTAGGCCCGGTGGCGTTGGGCATGTCGCGCGTGCCGCCGCTGCGCTTTTTCGTGCTCAATGCCATTGCGGCCGCGATCTGGGCGGTATGTTTCAGCCTGCTGGGCTACGCCTTCGGGCAGACCATCGAATCCATGCTGGGACGCCTGCATGGCGTGGAAACCAAACTGGCCGTGGCCGCCGCGATCGGCGTGGTGATCTGGCTGGCGTACCACCTGATCGCCAGGCGCCGGCGCTGACTGGCAGTCAACAGACGACGCGGCCGCTGGCGTGCAGGACGTGACGCCGCCGCGCCTTGCGGTACCAGCGGCCGATCAGCGGCAGCAGCGCCAGGCGGCGCAGGATGGGATGGCGCTGGTCGAAGTCGTGCCAGGCCTTGAAGCCATGCCCCATGCGCTCCCAGCTCTGGCGCGCTTCGGGAGTAAGTTTGCCGGGGTCGAACGCCGCCAGCTTTGCCGCTTCCGAGACACGGGCCAACATGGCCGGGCCCCGGTGTTCCAATCGATACTGATTCCGCATGGGGCCGCATATTACCCGGCTTGCGGCGTCCCGCGTAGGACATTGAAACAGACGTCCGAAAAGCGCAAATGGAGCCACCTTTGACCGCCCCTTCCAAGCCCTTGTAATTAAAGGGATTTGCGGATCTATGCCCGTACTATCCCAAGGCTTGTCCACAGAAGCTGTGGGTAACTTCCTGCTTGGCAGGGCCTATTTCAACGCGGCCGTGATCATGTCGCGCACGCTTTCGAAACCTGCCACGTATTGCGGATTCTCGGAGCGGGCCAGCAAACTGGAATAGTTCTGTTCCAGCTGCGCCTCGATCGCTTCGCGCAGGCCCGGCGAGGCCTTGACCAGATGCAGCATCGACAACAGGGTCGAATTCAGCGCATCGATGCGGCCGCCCTGATGCGAAATGGTGTGCACGATGACGCCGATTTGTTCCTGGATGTCCATGTGTAAGCCTCCTGGCATTGATAGTCGGCGCAAATCCTAGCATGGCGTCCTCCGGCCAGCCGGCGCTAGGCAAGCGCCACGCGCCGCGCTAGCATCAAGCGTAGCCGCAAGGGCACCGCGGCGCACGCCCCCGGCCCTGTCCATGGCGCCCCGGGCCACCGGAGCGCGCTCATGAAGACGATCCAGCACTACGCCCCCCCGGACGCCCAGTCTCTGCAACGGCTGCAGGACCGCCTGGGTTACAGCGACGCACGCATGGCGGAACTTGCCGGGCTGGACGCGGCGACCCCATGGCCCAGCTACGCCGGCGGCCCCGAGCCCCGCCAGCTAGGCCGGCAGCGCCTGTTCTATATGATGGCGCGGCTGACGCTTGACGAGCGGGAATGGCAGAAGGTGCTGGCCGCCATGCGTGAAGCCGGCGCCCATTTCGACTACGAAGACCCGCTGGCCGCCGAGGCCCCGCCCGCGCCGGAACCCGAGCCCGACGAGGAGCGCAAATTCGGCATGCTGCTTGTCAGCCGCAATGGCGCTTTCCACGAAATGGAGCAATTACGCGAGTTCGCGCATTTCGCCCATGAATCCGACGTCAGCCGCTTCGTGCATACCGTGTTCTATGACAGCGACATCGACCTGTGCCGCTTCCGCTTTGCCGACCACGACGGGCTGGACGCGGGCAGCCGCGACCGCATCTTCGACGCCGCACATAAGACGATCACCCGCTTCGAGTTCGACGGCCGCATCTATCATGGCGGGATACCGCCGGAATCCGACGGCTAGGCCGGCCACCTCGCCTTCATGCCCGTCCACGCGCATTGACGCGGGCAGGCCGCCGCTTGTACCGTCGGCAATCCCCTTTCCGACCCGCGCCCACCGCATGAACGAACGACTCGACGCCATCGACCGGCAACTGCTCAGCCTGCTTTCCGCCAACGCGCGCGAACCCGCCGCCATCCTGGCGCGCAAGCTGGGGCTGGCCCGCACCACGGTGGTCGCCCGCATCGCCCGGCTGGAACGCGAGCACATCGTATCGGGCTATGGGGTGCGCCTGGGCCGCCTGCTGGAAGAGGCGGCCGTGCGCGCATACTGCTTCATCAGCGTGTTGCCCAAGACGCCCGCCGCCGTCATCCGCGAACTGGAGCGCATGCCGGAAGTCGAGGAAGTGTCTTCCGTCAGCGGCCCGTACGACTATCTGATCTTCCTGCGTTGCGAAACCCATGAGCAACTGGACGAACTGCTGGACCGCATCGGCCTGATCGATGGCGTCAAGCAGACGCAGACTTCGATCGTCCTGAGCCGCAAAGTGGACCGCCGCAGCGCCGTCGCCGCGCCCTGACCCGCCCGCCTTGCGCCCTTCCGCCTTTTCTCGTGGCCCGACATGGTGTTGTAATGACGGATAACGAGATTCCTGGACGACCCATGCTTGCACGCCTTGCCCCCGCCGCCGCCTTGCTGACCCTGCTTGCTGCCTGCTCCAGCATGAGCGAGGTCACGTCCGTCGACAAGAACACGTACAGCGTCACGTACAGTTCGGGCACGCAGTTGCTGACCTGGGTTGAACTGAAGAACCAGACGCTGCAACGCGCCGACCAGTATTGCCAATCCATCGGCCGCAAGCTGCAGAAGCCGAAGGTGACGTCCAACCACGCGACGGGCCTGGGCTCCAAGCGCGCGACGGTCACGTTCGAATGCGGCGCCATCGATCCTCCTAAAGACAAAGCATCGTGAACGCTCTCCTGCCCGTGGGAATCACCATGGGCGATGCCGCCGGCATCGGCCCCGAAATCGTCGTCAAAGCCTACGCGCAAGGCCTGAACGCGCCTTGCGTCGTGTATGGCGACGCCGGCGCGCTGCGCCGGGCCGCGGCCCAGTTGGGCGCGCGCCTGGACATCGTTGAAATCCCCAGCGTGGACATGGCCCGGCTGGATGCGGGCCGCATCAACGTTGTCGCCTGTAGCCCTGCGCTGCCCGCCGACCTGCCTGCAGGGCAGATCAGCGCGGCCGCCGGACGCGGCGCCTATGACTACGTCTGCGCCGCCATCGACGACGCGCAGGCCGGCCGCATCCGCGCGATTGTCACGGCCCCGCTGAACAAGAAGTCCATGCACGAGGCGGGCATCGACTACCCGGGCCACACCGAGATCCTGGCCGAGCGCTCGGCGACGCAGGACTTCGCCATGATGCTGGCCAACGATGAACTGCGCGTGCTGCTGGTCACCATCCACGTGGCGCTGGCGGACGTCATCGCCCGCATCACGCCCGAAGCCGAATTGACCGCGATGCAACTGGCCGACCGCGCCTGCCGGCAGATGGGCATCGAAAAACCCCGGGTGGCGGTGGCGGGCCTGAACCCGCATGCCGGCGAAGGCGGCAAGTTCGGCCGTGAAGACATCGACATCATCGAACCCGCCATCGCCCGCGCGCGCGAAGAAGGCATCGACGCCAGCGGACCGTGGCCCGGCGACACCATCTTCATGCGCGCCCGCCGCGGCGAATTCGACATCGTCGTGGCCCAATACCATGACCAGGGCCTCATCCCGGTCAAGTACCTGGGGCTGGACCATGGCGTGAACGTCACGGTGGGCCTGCCTTTCGTGCGCACCAGCGTCGACCACGGCACCGCTTTCGACATCGCCGGCCGCGGCGTGGCCGACCAGGCCTCGCTGGTCGCCGCTTTCGATCTGGCGCTGGCCATGACGCCCTGAGGGTCGGACAAGACGCCTTGTGGCGGCAACAGGCCCTAGGGCCTGGGCGGACACGGGACTACAATACGCCCCGTTTCCGGCGCCCCTTCGCGCGCCGCCGCTTTTCCGACTTGCCCTTTACCCCTCCATGTCACGCCTTGCCCGCCTTCTGCCCGACCGCTTCACCCTCTATCTGATCTGCACCGTCATCATCGCCAGCATCGTGCCCGCGCACGGGCAAGGCGTCGTGATATTCGGCTGGATCACCAACGTCGCCGTCGGCCTCCTGTTCTTCCTGCACGGGGCGCGCCTGTCCCGCGAGGCCATCATCGCCGGCCTGACGCACTGGAAGCTGCACCTGACGATCTTCTCGGCCACGTTCCTGATGTTTCCCCTGTTGGGACTTGCGCTCAAGCCCGTGCTGGAACCGCTGGTGACGCCCGAACTGTACCTGGGCATCCTGTTTCTGTGCTGCCTGCCGGCCACGGTGCAGTCCGCCATCGCGTTCACGTCCATGGCGCGCGGCAACGTGCCTGCCGCCGTGTGCAGTGCGTCCGCCTCCAGCCTGCTGGGCATCTTCCTGACCCCGTTGCTGGTGGGCACGGTCGTGGCCAACGCCGGCAGCGCGCCGATCTCGTTCGACGCGGTCGGCAAGATCATGCTGCAGCTGCTGCTGCCCTTCGTGCTGGGCCAGTTCGCCCGCCGCTGGATCGGCGCCTGGGTGCACAAGCGCAAGGCGATGCTGAAGTTCGTCGACCAGGGTTCGATCCTGCTGGTCGTCTACACGGCGTTCTCCGAGGCCATCAATGAAGGCCTGTGGAGCACCACGCCCATCCCCGCGCTCGTTGGCCTGGTGGTGTGCTGCGCCGTCATCCTGGCGCTGGCGCTGGGCTTGTCCGCACTGGCAGGCAAGCTGCTGGGCTTCAATGTTGAAGACCGCATCACCCTGCTCTTTTGCGGTTCGAAAAAGAGTCTGGCCAGCGGCATCCCGATGGCGCAGGTGCTGTTCGCCGGCCATGCGGTCGGCGCCATCGTGCTGCCCCTGATGCTGTTCCACCAGATCCAGTTGATGGTGTGCGGCGTCCTGGCCGCCCGCTACGGCAAGCGTCCGGAAGCCGACGGCTAAGGTCTGCCGCAGCAAAAAAAACCGCGCCATAGCGCGGTTTTTTTCGAAGGGCGCCGCTGGCGTCAGTACATGTCGCGGGGCTGCGCGCCCGAGAAGTTCAAGAAGCGCGTGCTGGAGCCCTGGAAAGTCAGGCGCACCGTGCCGATCGGCCCGTTACGCTGCTTGCCGATGATGATCTCGGCCGTGCCCTTGTCCGGCGAATCGGGGTTGTAGACCTCGTCGCGGTAGATGAACAGGATCACGTCGGCGTCCTGTTCGATAGCGCCGGATTCGCGCAGATCGCTCATCACGGGGCGCTTGTTGGGGCGCTGTTCCAGGCTCCGGTTCAGCTGCGACAACGCGATCAGCGGGCAGTTCAGTTCCTTGGCCAGGCCCTTGAGCGAGCGGCTGATTTCCGACACTTCGGTCGCCCGGTTTTCACCGGAGCCGTTGCCCGACATCAGTTGCAGGTAGTCGATGATGATCAGGCCCAGCTGGCCGCACTGGCGGGCCAGGCGGCGCGTGCGCGCGCGCACTTCCATCGGGCTCAACGCGGGCGTTTCGTCGATGTAGACCTGCGCGTCCTGCATGAGCTGCACCGCGTGCGTCACGCGAGGCCAGTCGTCGGCGATGAGCTTGCCGGTACGCATGCGGTGCTGGTCCAGCAGACCGACCGAACCCAGCATACGCATCGCCAGCTGGACCGCGCCCATTTCCATCGAGAACACGGCGACGGGCAGGCCCTGCTCGATGGCCACGTGTTCGCCGATGTTCATCGAGAACGAGGTCTTGCCCATGGACGGGCGCCCGGCCACGATGATGAGGTCGCCGCCCTGCATGCCGGAGGTCATCTTGTCCAGGTCGGTGAAGCCCGTGGGCACGCCGGTGACGTCCGAGCTGCCTTCGCGGTGATAGAGCTCGTCGATGCGCTCGACGACCTGCGTCAGCAGCGGCTGGATCTCCTGGAAGCCCGCGGCGCCGCGCGAGCCTTCCTGGGCGATCTTGAACACCTTGGATTCCGCTTCGTCCAGCAGTTGCCGCGCTTCCTTGCCCTGCGGATTCAACGCCGCCGAAGAGATCTCGTCGGCGATCGACACCAGCTTGCGCAACATGGCGCGCTCGCGCACGATTTCCGCGTAGCGGCGGATGTTCGCCGCCGACGGCGTGTTGTGCGCCAGCGCGTTCAAATACGCCAGGCCGCCGGAATCTTCGGCCTTGCCGGCGCTGATCAGCGATTCATTGACCGTGATGACGTCAGCGGGACGCGCCAGCCCGATGAGCCGGGCAATGTGGTGCCAGATCAGCCGGTGGTCATGGCGGTAGAAGTCTTCTTCGACCAGCACGTCGGCGATGCGGTCCCATGCGGTGTTGTCCAGCAGCAGGCCGCCCAGAACCGACTGCTCCGCCTCAATGGAATGGGGAGGAACGCGCAGGTATTCGAGCTGGGGATCGGCAGGTGTGTTCATAACTTCAATAGTAACGGCTGCAAGATATCGGCAGCGCGGAAAAAGCCCTGGACGTCGCGCGACGGCAAACGGCGCAACAGAGGCCGCAAAGGCGTCGCGACGCCGCACAGGACGCGCGCCAGGCGCGTCAGGCGGGCTTTGACCTCGGGGTCGGGGTTGCTCTCGAGGTAGACGTCAAGCGCCAGTTTACCCAGGGACAGGGCCACATCGTCGGGCAACTTACGCAAAGACACCAGCGAGGCCAGCATCTGGAACAGATCGTACGCCTGGGCCAGCGGCCGGGACAACGTGGACCCGATGTTCTCTTCGAAATCGATGCGCCACAGCTCGCGGTCGCGCAGCGTGACGTTGCGGATCTGCGCGCCGCCATGCCACATGCCGCGAGCATGGAACGCCGCCAGGTCGGCCGCGGCCGCGCGGGCCAGCCACAGCTGGGAGGTGGAATCCTCGTTGCGGATCAGGTCGGCCAAGTCTTCGCCCACGTATTCCAGGACCAGCAGGCCTTGCTCTTGCCACCACACTTCGGGCACCCGGCAACCGGCCTGCAACAGCATCGCCAGGCGCTGGGCCTCGTGCGTCAGGCCGTTGCGCAACAGCACGCCGGGCCGCGGGAATTCGCCAAGGAACAGCTTGCAGCCCACGCCCAGCAAAAAGGCCCGGACGTAGCGCAGCGCGTAGGCGACACCACGGCCGAAGCTCGGGCGGCGGCGCTTGATGATGCAGCGTACGCCATCGATCGTCACGTCCCGCACGGAGGGTTCACGCGAGGCATCCACGCTGTCGAGCCAGGCGCGCAGGCCGGGCGGCGCGTTGTGATGAACGGGCGGCTGAGTCAAGGGGTCCTCGGTACAAGACAATGGCGCGCTTCTTGCGCAATGCCCGGAAGGCTACACGCAATGACGGCGGGGCAAAAAGAAAAAAAGCCGGCGCGCGGGCCGGCTTCTTCGTACTGCAGGTACCGGCTTAGGACAGCTCGCCTTCAACCAGAACCGTGACGTCGACGAGAACGTCGGCGTGCAGGGCGACCTGGATCGGGAACTCGCCGATCGACTTCAGTTGGCCATTGGGCAGACGCACTTGCGCCTTTTCAATGCCTTCGAAACCGGCCTTCTTCAGCGCGTCGGCGATGTCGGCATTGGTGACCGAACCGAACAGGCGGCCGTCGACACCAGCCTTCTGAGCGATCTTCAGCTGGAAGCCGGAGACGCGCTCGCCCAGAGCTTGGGCGGCGGCCAGCTTTTCAGCCTGGACCTTTTCCAGCTCGGCGCGGCGAGCTTCGAATTCCTTCAGGGCGGCGTCGGTTGCACGACGAGCCTTGCGCTGGGGAATCAGGAAGTTGCGGGCGTAACCATCACGCACGCGAACGACTTCACCCAGGTTGCCCAGGTTGACGACTTTTTCGAGCAGAATAACTTGCATTTCAGTGCCCCGGATTAGTTGTGGTTGTCGGTGTAAGGCAACAGGGCCAGGAAGCGCGCGCGCTTGATGGCGGTGTCCAGCTGACGCTGGTAGATTGCCTTGGTGCCGGTCAGGCGAGCCGGGATGATCTTGCCGTTTTCTTGCACGAAGTCGCGCAGGGTGTCCAGATCCTTGTAGTCGATCTCTTCGACGCCGGCTGCGGTGAAGCGGCAGAACTTACGACGCTTGAAGAGCGGGTTCTGCTGCGTGAATTTGCGTTTTTCTTTGCGTTTTCCGAAGAAAGCCATGATATGTGCCTCTATGTTTGAGGGGGTTTGGCGGTTATCAATAACCAGGCCAGACTCCCCATAACCTATCCGTATTCAGAAGGCGCTCTCGCACCTTTTGCTCATTCCCTTCAAGCCACCTGCGGATCGCGTCCTGCGCTGCCGCTGATCTTGCGTGCCTGCTGCAAATGCAGCTTGATCTTCACCGAGTCCTTGCGGGCGGGAGCCAAAAACCCCTGCACCAGCAATTCGGACCCTAACGCGGTGTTCTTCAACAGCAACGCCAGATCGCCCAGTGCCACGGCGGTAATCGTCAATTCAACACGGCGCGGATGGCCGGCTTCAATGACTTCCGATTCGTGTGCCAGCACCATTTCCAGCGCTGGCAGTCCGGCGGGAGTGTGGCGCAAAGGCTCGCATTCAAGAACGCGGGCGCTGAGTTCCAGCTTATTCATCCTGCCAGGCACCGAGGGGACTTCACGAATGAGCTCTGCGTGAGCCCTGCTTACTCGGCCTGAGCCGGCGCTGCTTCAGCCGAAGCCTTACGGGCTTCTTCGCGCTCAACCGACTTCATCATGATCGAGGGCGTGGACTGAGCCTTCTTGGTCTTGATGACCAGGTGGCGCAGAACGGCGTCGTTGTAGCGGAACGAGTGTTCCAGCTCATCCAGCGTGGCTTGGCCGCACTCGATGTTCAGGCAAACGTAGTGAGCCTTGACGAGCTTCTGGATCGGGTAGGCCAGTTGACGGCGACCCCAGTCTTCCAGGCGGTGAACCGAGCCGCCTTGGCCCGTGACCAGCGCTTGGTAACGTTCGACCATGGCGGGCACTTGCTCGCTTTGGTCGGGGTGAACAATAAACACTACTTCGTAGTGACGCATGAGTAAAACTCCTTGAGGATGTCTCGCTGGCCAACCGTCCCGCACCCGCGCTTTCCATCATGGGTGTCGCGCCGTACCACCGCCGCGGATTGCTCCGTTTCAGGGTTTCAGCACGTTAAGACGTCGGCCCGCAAGGGGCAGCCCGCTACCCAAAAACCATGGGCGGTCGAGCAAGAAAGCCCTCGATTATCACCGATCGGGCTGCTTGACGCAAGCCAGAGCGTGGTCATGAAATAAGGGACGGGCTATTTCCGACGCCCTTGCCTGCCGGTTGCGGCAGATCGGCAACATCGATTTCCTGCGGCCGGTTGACCACGCTGACCATCACATAGCTGATGATCATCAGCAGGAACCACGAGCCCAGCTTGGCGATCGACACCCATTGCCAGACGTGCGACTGGTTCGGGTAGCGCCAGGCGTTGGCGAAGGTGCCGATGTTTTCGGCGAACCAGATGAACAAGGCCACCAGCACGAACCCCAGCAGCAGCGGCATGCGGCGGTAGACCCGCCAGATCCGGAAATACACCCAGGTCCGCGCGAACAATAGCGCCGTGCCCGCAAACAGCACCCACCGGAAATCGAAGATGAAGTGGTGCGCGAAGAAATTCACGTAGATCAGCACCGACAGCGCCAGGGTGGCGGCCAACGGGGGATGGGCGCGGAAACGGAAATCGAACAGGCGCCACACCCGGGCCAGGTAGCTGCCCACTGCCGCGTACATGAAGCCGGTGAATAGCGGCACCCCGCCGATGCGCAGCACGCTCGCCTCGGGATAAATCCACGACCCCGCCGCCGTCTTGAAGAGTTCCATGCCCGTGCCGACCACATGGAACATCAGGATCACGCGGGCCTCGCTCCAGGTTTCCATGCGCAGCGCCAGCAGCAAGGCCTGGATGCCCAGCGCGGCCAAGGTCAGGAAATCGTAGCGGGCCAAGGCGGCATCCTTGGGATACCACCAGTGCGTGCCCAGCAGCAGCGCGCACATCAAGCCGCCGAACAGGCACGCCCAGGCCTGTTTCACGCCAAAGCGGAAGAACTCGTAGAGCGCGACGCCAAAACGGCCGCGGCCGGCCAGATGATTGGCCAGCCGCGATTCCCACGCTTGCAGCCCCGCGATAAGCGGCCAGTCTCTGGCCGCCGGATGGCTCACGGAACGCTCAACCTTCCACGACGGCGTAGGCCGAGTGGTTGTGGATCGATTCGAAGTTTTCGGCTTCGACGCGATAGCGCGCGATGCCGGGGTGCGCGTTCAGGCGCGCAGCCACGTCGCGCACCAGGTCTTCGACGAACTTGGGGTTGTCGTAGGCGCGCTCGGTCACGTACTTTTCGTCCGGGCGCTTGAGCAGGCCCCAGAGTTCGCACGACCCTTCTTCCTCGATCAGGCGGATGACGCCGTCCATGCTGATGTCGTCGCTCAGGATGGCCGACACGGTCACGTGCGAGCGCTGGTTGTGCGCGCCGTATTCCGAGATGGCCTTCGAGCACGGACAGAGGCTGGTGACCGGCACCTGCACGACCAGTTCGAATTCGACGCCGTCGCCCTGGGCGCGCGCGATCCACTGGACCTCGTAGTCCAGCAGGCTTTGCACGCCGGAGATCGGGGCCGACTTGTTGATGAAGTACGGGAACGAGGCGGTGATGTCGCCGCGTTCGGCATGCAGCAGCGGCAGCATGTCGGCAGCCATGGCGCGGAAAAGCGTCGGCGTCATGGGGGTGCTGCGGTACTTTTCCAGCAGCGCCACGAAACGGGACATATGCGTCCCCTTTTCTTCGGGCGGCAGCGCCACGGTCAGGGTCCAGTTGGCGACGGTGCCTTGGGCCGAGCCATCACCGCTTTCAATCAGCATGGGGTGGCGCACGCCACGGATGCCCACGCGTTGAATCGGGATGTGCCGGGTATCCGCCGAACTCTGGACGTCGGGCATCACGATGGCGGGGTCGATCGGAGAATTCATTTCAGCTTACCTGTCTAGGCAATCAGTCGCTCGCGCACGGCCTAGGAAACTTTGAGAGAGGGCCATTATCGCCCAAACCCTGGCAACCGCCAGGGAAAACCCTTCTATCCGTAGGTTGGCGGGGCCAGAACAGTGTGTTTCATATTCCGGGCAAAAGCGGCGCCTTCGCCCGGAACCCTGCGGCCGATCAGGCAAGCAGATCGGCGTAGCGGGCGCGGATCGAGCGCTCGATGCCGGCGGCATCGAGGCCGATGCCGGCCAGCAAGGCCGATTGATCGCCATGGTCGATGAAGGCGTCCGGCAGCCCCAGTTGCAGCACGGGAATCTGCGCCCCGGCGGCGCTCAGCGTTTCCAGCACGGCGCTGCCCGCGCCACCCATGATGGACGCGTCTTCCAACGTGACCAGCGCATCGTGCCGGGCCGCCAGATCCAGGATCAGTTCACGATCGATTGGCTTGACGAAGCGCATGTCGGCCACGGTGGCGTCCAGCTTGTCAGCGGCGGCCAGCGCGGCCGGCACCAGGGTGCCGAACCCCAGGATGGCGATCTTCTTGCCTTCGCGGCGAACCACGCCGCGGCCCACTTCGACGGTATCCAGGCCAGCACCTTCCGCGGCGCCGCAACCCGCGCCGCGCGGATAGCGCACGGATGCCGGGCCCGGGTACTGATAACAGGTGGACAGCAACAGGCGCGTTTCGCTTTCGTCGGACGGCGTGGCCACCACCATGTTCGGCACGCAGCGCAGGAAGGCGGTGTCGTAGTTGCCGGCATGGGTGGCGCCGTCGGCGCCCACGATGCCTGCACGGTCCAGCGCGAAGGTCACGTCCAGATTCTGCAGGGCCACGTCATGAATGAACTGGTCGTAGCCGCGCTGCATGAAGGTCGAATAGATGGCGACGACGGGCTT
>NZ_DBHKZA010000082.1:0-25751 GCF_057314935.1 Achromobacter sp. | reverse complement strand
GGCCCCCGCCATGCCGGGCGTCTCAAGAACCCACCTCTCAACGCCGCCCAAAAAAACCATAAAAAAACGACAAACCCCGCATTCAGACCGCCGTCATCTCGTTATGCTCCAATGCGCTGGCCTCTCCCCTTGCGCCCTGGAACATCCCCGACATGTTCGAGTTATTCAGCCCCCGGACCCGCCCGAAAACGGGCTCCCGCTCCACCCCTAACCGCTGGGATTGGGCGCTATTGCCCCTGGTGCTGGGCATCCTGGCCTTGATGGCCTATGGCGCCTCCCAGATGAGCCGTCCGTTCGCGCTGGGCGAGGAACTGCCGATCTCCCTGGATCCGGCCTACCTGCCGTATTACCTGCTGCGCACCATCCTCCGGATGTTCACGGCGCTGGGATTTTCCCTGCTGTTCAGCTTCGTCTTCGCCGCCATCGCCGCCAAGTACCGGACGGCCGAAAAAGCGATGATCCCCATGCTGGACATCCTGCAGTCCGTCCCGATCCTGGGCTTCCAGGCCATCGCCATCGCCCCGTTCATCGCGCTGTTCCCCGGCAACCTGCTGGGCGTGGAATGCGCGGCGATCTTCGCGATCTTCACCTCGCAGGCCTGGAACATGGCCTTCAGCCTGTATCAATCCATGCGCACGGTGCCGGCCGAACTGAACGAAGCCGCCCGGATCTTCCGGCTGTCGGGCTGGCAGCGGTTCTGGCGGCTGGAATTGCCCTACGCCACGCCCGGGCTGCTGTGGAACATGATGATGTCCATGTCGGGCGGCTGGTTCTTCCTGGTGGCCGCTGAAGCCATTTCGGTGGCGGGGCAGGACATCAAGCTGCCCGGCATCGGTTCCTACATCGCCGTCGCGATCCAGGCGGAGGACGGTCGCGCGATCGCCTGGGCCATCGGCGCCATGATGGCGGGCATCCTGCTGTACGACCAGCTCTTCTTCCGGCCGCTGCTGGCCTGGGCCGACAAGTTCCGGTTCGAGGAATCGCAGGGCGATGCCGCGCAGCAGTCATGGCTGCTGGACTGGACGCGGCGCAGCCGCTGGATGCAGGCGGTGTCGAATGCGTTCTGGGCGTGCATGCGGCGTGCGCTGGGGTGGTTCAGCGTGCCGTATGACGGCACCTCCATCCGGGCGCGGGCGAAGGTCCCGGACCCGCGCTGGGCCCGGGTCTGGGACGCCTTGCTGGCGGCCGCGGCGCTGCTGGTGACATACAAGCTGGTGGTGTTTGTCCACCAGGACGTGGGCTGGGGCGAAGTGCTGCTCGTGCTGGGCCTGGGCGGCATCACGATGGTCCGGGTCATGCTCCTGATTGCGCTGGCATCGGTCGTCTGGGTGCCGGTCGCGGTATGGATCGGGTTGCGTCCCCGATATTCGCAGCGCGTGCAGGCGGTCGCGCAGTTCCTGGCCGCTTTCCCCGTGAACCTGCTGTTTCCCGCCGTGGTCTACGTCATGGTGGCCTGGCAGCTCAATCCGAACATCTGGCTCAGCCCGCTGATCATCTTCGGCACCCAGTGGTACATCCTGTTCAACGTCGTGGCCGGCGCGTCCACCATTCCTAACGAACTGCGGCTGGCGGCCGACAACCTGGGGCTCAAAGGGTGGCTGCGCTGGCGCCGGGTCTATCTGCCCGCCGTCTTCCCCAGCTTCATCACCGGCGCCATCACCGCCAGCGGCGGGTCGTGGAACGCCAGCATCGTGGCCGAGTACGTGTCCTGGGGCAAGACCTCGCTGGTCGCCGATGGCCTGGGCAGCTACATCAAGCAGATGACCGAGCAGGGCGATTTCCACCGCATCGCGCTGGGTATCGGCGTGATGTGCGTCTTCGTGATGCTGTTGAATCGATTTTTCTGGCGCAAGCTATATCTGCTGGCCGAAGACCGCGGCCGCTAGGAGTAGTCATGAACCCCAACGTCCTGATCGAACTGCACGACGTCGGCAAATCGTTCCGCGCTGCCGACGGTACTGCGCGGCACGTGCTGGAACACGTGGATTTCACGCTGAAGGAAGGCGAAATCGTGGCCTTGCTGGGCAAGTCCGGCTCGGGCAAATCCACCTTGCTGCGCATCATGGCCGGCCTGGTCAATGCCGACCAGGGCACGGTCACCTACCGCGGCCAGCCGGTGTATGGCCCCGCGGCAGGCATTGCGATGGTGTTCCAGTCGTTCGCCCTGTTTCCGTGGCTGACCGCCCAGCAGAACGTCGAATTGGGTTTGGAAGCCCAGGGCGTGCCGGCCGCCGAGCGCGCCAAGCGGGCCGACGCCGTGCTGGACCTGATCGGCCTGGGCGGTTTCGGCGGCGCCTTGCCGCGCGAACTGTCCGGCGGCATGCGCCAGCGGGTGGGCATCGCGCGCGCGCTGGTCATGAACCCCGACGTGTTGCTGATGGACGAGGCGTTCTCGGCGCTGGACGTGCTGACGGGCGAGACCTTGCGCGACGACATGCTGGAACTCTGGGACGAAAGCCGCATTTCCACCAAGGGCATCCTGATCGTGTCGCACAACATCGAGGAAGCGGTGATGATGGCCGATCGCATCATCGTGTTCGACAGCGATCCGGGCCGCGTCCGCAGCCAGGTGCTGATCGGTCTGCCGCGGCCGCGCGATGCGGATTCGCCGCAAGTGCGCGCGCTGATCGACGAGGTCTACGCGTTGATGACGATGCGGCCCGCGCATGGCGTGCCCACGCCGCGTCAGCAAGGGCTGGGCTACCGGTTTCCGCAGACCGAGGTCGAGCGCATGGAAGGTGTGCTGGACGTCCTGGCCGAAGCGCCGTTCAACGGCCGCGCCGATTTGCCCAAGCTGGCTGAAGAGGCCGAGATCTCCGATGATGACCTGCTGCCGGCCTGCGAGGCGCTGGGCCTGTTCGGCCTGGCCCAGCTTGACCGCGGCGACATCTTCCTCACGCCGCTGGGCCAGCGCTACGTGCAGGCCGAACAAGGGCAGAAGCAAGCCATCTTCGGACGCCAGCTGCTGGCGCATGTGCCGCTGGCCGCGCACATCCGCCACAGCCTGGAACAGGAGCCCACGGGCGCCTTGCCCGAAAAGGACTTCCTGGATTCGCTGGAAGAATTCTTGAAGCCCGACGAGGCCGAGCGGGTCCTGAAGATCGCGGTGGAATGGGGCCGGTACGGCGAGATCTACGGCTACGACTACCACACGGGGCTGTTGACGCTGCCCGTGCGTGAAGCGGCCTGAGCTGAGAGGGGGGCGCCCCGGGCCGAAGCAGGCCCGGCGCCGCCCGCGGCATTACAGCGCGATGAAGCCGATGACGACCAGGGCGATCAGGCCGAACTTGGTCGCCTTGTAGACCGTGCGGTTCCAGGCCTTGAAGGCCTTGCGCTTCTGGTCGATGACCCAGTGCGCGTGCGTCAGCTTGTTGATGGCGCCGGTCTGGTCGCCACCGTCGTTGGGCGAACTGGCGGCCGACATGACCACGCGGCCAAACCAGCGGTTGAACGCCTCGGCCCAGCGCCATTTCAGCGGACGCTCCACATCGCAGAACAGGATGATCCGGTTCTGGTCGGTGTGGTTGTAGGCTTCGTGCACATAGGTTTCGTCGAACACCACGCTTTCGCCGTCGCGCCAGCTATAGGATTCGCCGTCGACGATGATGTGGCAGCGGTCGTCGTTCGGCGTCACCAGCCCCAGGTGATAGCGCAGCGACCCGGCAAACGGATCGCGGTGCGGGTTCAACTGGCCGCCGGGCGGCAGTTCGGCGAACATCGCGGCCTTGACCTTGGGCAGGGTCTTCAGGATGGCGACGGTCTTGGGGCACAGTTCTTCGGCCGACGGGTGGCGGGCGTCATACCACTTCAGGTAAAAGCGCTTCCAGCCGTACTTGAAGAAGGAATTGAAACCGATGTCGTTATGGGCGTCGGCCGCCTTGATGCGGCGCAGTTCGGCCATCTGCACGGCTTCTTCGCGGATGGTTTCCCAATGGTCGTCCAGCACCTTGAGTTCGGCGATTTCGCTCGTCGTCAGGTAGGGCGTGGACGGCACGCGGGAGGCCAGCACCATGAAGGCGTTGATCGGGGCCAGCAGGACCGAGTGGTCCAACATCTGCCGGCCCAGCGGCAGTTTGACTCGGCCTCGGAAGTGGGCAAACAGGATGGCGGCCAGCCAGATCCCGGGTATTAGCCATTTCATACGTAATCGTTGTCCTGCGACAGGTGGGTCATGTCTACCTAGTATTGTTACACAAGGTCCGTGGCGCGCCGTTTGCGGAATCTCAGGCGCATCGGCTTGGACCGGGATCACTAGGTACAATTCCCGCTATGTCCGAAGCCGTAACAACCCCGACCCCCTTTGTGCATCTCCGCGTCCACTCCGAGTTTTCGGTGGTGGACGGCATCGTGCGCATCTCCGACCTCATCAAGCGCGTCGCCAAGCTGGGCCAGCCGGCCGTGGCGCTGACCGATCTGTCGAACCTTTTCGGCCTGATCAAATTCTATAAGGGCGCGCGAGGCGCGGGGGTGAAACCCATTGCCGGTTGCGATGTCTGGCTGACCAACGACGACGATCCGGCCAAGCCGTTCCGGTTGTTGTTGCTGGTGCGCAACCATCAGGGCTATCTGAACCTGTGCGAATTGCTGTCCAAGGCCTTCCTGACGAACCAGGGCAAGGGCCGGGCGGAAATCCGCCGTGAATGGCTGCAAGGCCAGGAAGGGCTGATCGCGCTTTCAGGGGGACGGATGGGCGACGTGGGCCAGGCGCTGGACGCTGGCAACGCCGTATCGGCCCTGGCGCTGGCGCGGCAATGGGCGCACTTGTTCCCGGGCAGCTATTACATCGAATTGCAGCGCGCCGGCATGGACGGCGACGAGGCCTACACGCAGGCCGCCATGCGGCTGGCGGGCGAAGCCGGCCTGCCGGTCGTGGCGACGCACCCGGTGCAGTTCCTGGACGAATACGAATTCCAGGCCCACGAGGCCCGCGTCTGCATCGCCGAAGGCGAAATCCTCGCGAACCCGCGCCGCGTGCGCCGGTTCACCAAAGAGCAGTACCTGCTCAGCTCCGAGGAAATGGCCCGGCGCTTCGCCGACGTGCCTTCGGCGCTGGCCAATACGGTCGAAATCGCCAAGCGCTGCAACCTGAGCCTGGTGCTGGGCAAACCGCGCCTGCCCAACTTCCCCACGCCCGACGGCGTGACGCTGGACGACTATCTCGTCCAGCTGTCCGAAGAGGGCCTGGAAAAGCGCATGGCGTTCCTGTTCCCCAACGAGGCCGAACGGGAGTCCAAGCGCGAGCAGTACTACGAACGCCTGCGCTGGGAATGCAAGACCATCATCCAGATGGGCTTTCCCGGCTACTTCCTGATCGTGCAGGACTTCATCAACTGGGGCAAGAACAACGGCGTGCCGGTGGGGCCGGGCCGGGGGTCGGGCGCGGGTTCGCTCGTGGCCTACGCGCTGGGCATCACCGACCTGGACCCGATCCGCTATGACTTGCTGTTCGAGCGCTTCCTGAATCCCGAGCGGGTCTCCATGCCCGACTTCGATATCGACTTCTGCCAGGACAACCGCGAACGGGTCATCGACTACGTCAAGGAAAAGTACGGCCGCGCCGCCGTGAGCCAGATCGCCACCTTCGGTACGCTGGGCGCGAAAGCCGTGGTCCGCGACGCCGGCCGCGTGCTGGACATGCCCTACATGTTCTGCGACGGCCTGTCCAAGCTGATCCCGTTCAACCCGATGGATCCCTGGACGCTCGAACGCACCCTGAAGGACGAACCCGCCTTCAAGGACCGCTACGAGCAGGAAGAGGAAGTGCGCGCGCTGGTCGACCTGGCCAAGCCGCTGGAAGGCCTGACCCGCAACATCGGCATGCACGCCGGGGGCGTGCTCATCGCGCCCGGCAAGCTTACCGATTTCTGCCCGCTGTATTGCCAGCCGGGGCAAGAGAACAGCGCAGTCTCGCAGTTCGACAAGGACGACGTCGAAGCCGCCGGTCTGGTGAAGTTCGACTTCCTGGGCTTGCGCAACTTGACCATCCTGGACTGGGCCGTGCGCTATGTGCGCCAGTTCAACGAGGACAAGCGCGACTTCGACGTCATGGCGCTGGAACTCGACGATCCGGCCGCCTACAAGATCCTGTGCGACGCCAACACCACCGCCGTGTTCCAGCTGGAATCGCGCGGCATGAAGGAACTGCTGAAAAAACTGCGGCCGAACACCTTCGAAGACATCATCGCCATGCTGGCCCTGTATCGCCCGGGGCCGCTGGAATCGGGCATGGTGGATGACTTCGTCAACCGCAAGCACGGCCGCGCCGCAGTGGACTATTTCCACAACGACCTGGAAAGCACCCTGAAGAGCACCTACGGGGTCATCGTCTACCAGGAACAGGTGATGCTGATCTCGCAGATCATCGGGGGCTACTCGCTGGGCGGCGCCGACCTGCTGCGCCGCGCCATGGGCAAGAAAAAGCCCGAGGAAATGGCCAAGCACCGCGAACTGTTCGAGCAAGGCGCCAAGGAAAAGGGCCACGATCCCGACCTGGCGGTCAAACTCTTCGACCTGATGGAAAAGTTCGCGGGCTACGGCTTCAACAAGTCGCACTCGGCCGCGTACGCGCTGATCTCGTACCAGACCGCCTGGCTCAAGGCCTATCACCCGACGGAATTCCTGGCCGCCACCATGTCCTCCGATATGGACGATACGGACAAGGTCCAGATCTTCTGCCGCGACGCCCAGGACAACGGCGTCGAGGTGCTGCCGCCTGACGTCAATTTCTCGGGCTTCCGGTTCGAGCCGGTGGCCGACAAGCACACCGAAAAAGGCAAGCCGCCGCGCACGATGCGCTACGGCCTGGGGGCGGTCAAGGGCACCGGGCAGGGCGCCGTCGAAGACATCCTGCGCGCCCGCAAGGAAGGCGGTCCGTTCCTGAACCTGTTCGACTTCTGCCGCCGCGTGGGCAAGCAGGCCGTCAACCGCCGCACCATCGAAGCCCTGATCAAGGCGGGCGCCTTCGACACCATCGAACCGAACCGCGCCGCGATGCTGGCCTCGGTGCCCACGGCCATGGAAGCCGCCGAGCAGGCGGCCCGCAGCGCCAACCAGGCCTCGCTGTTCGGCGACGACAGCGGCGACGTGGTCGCGGGCGAACTGGCCAAGGTCGCGCCCTGGGACCTGCACAAGAAGCTGACGGAAGAAAAGTCCGCGCTGGGCTACTACTACAGCGGCCACCTGTTCGACGCATGGCGCGATGAAGTGCGCCGCATCGTGCCGATGCAGCTGGCGCGCGTGGAGCCGCAGCGCGACCTGCAATGGATGTGCGGCGTGCTGGCCAGCGTGCGCGTCATGATGACCCGCCGCGGCAAGATGGTGTTCGCCGTGCTGGACGACGGCACGGCGCAGGTGGAAATCTCGGTATTCAACGAGCTCTACGAAAAGCACCGCAACCGCCTGCGCGAAGACCAGCTGGTCATCGTCCAGGGCAAGGTCAGCAACGACGATTATTCCGGCGGCATGCGCATCGTGGCCGAACAGCTGTACGACCTGCAACTGGCCCGCGAAGCGCGTGCCAAGTCCCTGCGGGTCAAGCTCAATGGAACGGCCGACGCGGCGCGTCTGCGCCAGATGCTGAACCCGTTCCGGGCCGAACCCGAAAACGGCATCCCCGGCGTGCCGGTCGATATCGTCTACACCAAGAACAATTTCCTGTGCACGGTCCGGCTGGGCGAAGAGTGGCGGGTCCGCATGGCAGACACGCTGCTTGAAAACCTGAACGCCTGGACCAAACCCAACGGAGTAGAGGTCACCTATTGATGCGAAAACTGCGTATCGTGCATTCGGAAGCCGCCACCAGCTTTGGCGGTCAGGAAGGGCGGATCTTCAAGGAAATGACGGCCATGCGCGCGCGCGGCCACCATATCGAAGCCATCTGCCAGCCTAGGGCCCTGCTGGTCGAACGCCTCTCCGATGCCGGTTTCACCGTGCACAAGGTCGCGATGGACGGGCCGGTGAATTACCTGAAGGGTGTGGCCGCCGTGCGCGGCATCCTGAAGGAAGGGCGCTTCGACGTGCTCAACACCCACAGCCGGCGCGATACGGTCATTGCGGCGCTGGCCGCCAGATTGGCGGGCACCCCGTTGATCGTGCGGACCCGCCACCTTTCCAACAAGGTGGGATCGATGTGGTCCTATACCTGTCTGCCGCACAGGGTCACGACGGTCAGTGATCATGTGCGCGAATACCTGATCGAACGCGGCGTGCCGGCCAACAAGGTGGCCACCGTCTATTCGCCTATCGTGCTGCCGCCGCCTGTCGAACGCTCGACTCTGCGCGATGAGCTTGGCCTGGCGGACGACGATATCGTCGTCGGTTGCGTGGCGGTCATGCGCGCCACCAAGGGCCACAAGGACCTGATCGACGCGATTGTGCCGTTGATGGCTAGCCGGCCCAAGCTGCACCTGGTGTTCGTCGGCGGCGGTTCGCCCGTCTTCGAGCAGACCCAGGACTACGTGGCCACGCTGGGCTTGCAAGACCGCATCCATCTGATGGGCATGCGGCGCGACGTGCCCAACCTGCTGGCGGGATTCGACGTGTTTGCCCTGGCCACGCAGCAGGAAGCGTCCGGCACCGTCTATGTCGAAGCGCAGGCCAGCGGCCTGCCGGTGATCGGCACGGATGTGGGCGGCGTGTCCGAGATGTTCCGCAACGGCGAGACCGGCGTCCTGGTGCCGCCCAAGAATCCCCAAGCGCTCACCGAGGCCCTGCAGCGCCTGATCGATGATCCGGCGCTGCGCCGCCGCATGGGCGACGCCGGCCGCAAGATGGTCTGGGAAGAGGCCGTGTTTTCGCCCGCCCGCCTGGCCGAAACCACGGAAGCCGTCTATTGGAAGTGGCTGGCGGAGCGCGCGGGATGAATGCGCCCAACGTCCCGGTGCTGATGTACCACCATGTCACCCCTGCGGGCGGCATGATCGCAGCCACGCCGGACGTGTTCGAGGCCCAGGTTTCGCGCCTGGCGCGGGCCGGCTACCAATCGCTGTCCGCCGCCCAGTTCGCCGCCTACCTGGCCGGCGGCGCGGTGCCCGAGCGTTCGGTGCTGATCACCTTCGACGACGGCTACCTGAATAATTGGGTGCACGCGCATCCCGTGCTGGCGCGCCATGGCATGCGCGCCGTGCTGTTCACCATCACGGGCTGGATCGGCGACGGCCCCGTGCGCGCGCATGCAGGGCAGGGCGGCCCCTTGCCGGCCACGCCCGACCACGACGCCTGCAAGCAACTGGTGGCGGCCGGCCGTGCCGATGAGGCCATGCTGCGCTGGAGCGAGATCGAAGCCATGCAGGCCGCGGGCACCTTCGAATTCCATTCCCATACGCACACCCACACGCGCTGGGACAAGGTCTGTGGCGCCGACGTGGACGCCAAGCGCGACCACATCGCCCAGGAGCTTCACGATTCCCGCGACACCCTCGTTCGCCGCCTGGGATCCGTCAGCGACCATCTCTGCTGGCCGCAAGGCTATTTCGATGCGGATTACGTCGCCGCCGCGCGGCAGGCGGGCTTTGCTCACTTGTACACTACCGACCCTTTCGGGCAGAACACCCCCGGCGCGGACCCCGAGCACATCTACCGTTTCGCGGTGCGCAACCAGGGAGGATCCTGGCTGAACCGGCGCATCTGGCTGTCGCGCGACCCATTCTGGGGGCCGCGCTACCACGCCTGGAAAGCCTGGAAAAAGCGTCTTAGGAATCGCGGATGAAGCTATCAGTCATCATCATCACCAAGAACGAAGCGGCGAACATCGCCGCCTGCCTTAAGTCCGTGGCCTTCGCCGACGAATTCATCGTGGTGGATTCGGGCAGCACCGACGGCACTGTCGAACTGGCGCAGGCACTCGGCGCACGCGTCGAAATCACCTCCGACTGGCCTGGCTTCGGCCCTCAGAAGAACCGCGCGCTGGATCTGGCGACCGGTGACTGGGTGCTGTCCATCGACGCCGACGAGCGCGTCACGCCCGAGTTGGCCCGCGAAATCCAGGACGTGCTGGCGAACCCGCGCGCCGATGCCTACGAGATCGCCCGGCTATCGAATTTCTGCGGCAAGGACATCCGCCACAGCGGCTGGTGGCCCGATTACGTGCTGCGTCTCTTCAAGCGCGGCACGGCACGCTTCACCGACGCCGCCGTGCATGAGCGCGTGGTGCCGGCCAACGGCCAGCCCGTGAAGCTGCAGGGCTACTTCAATCATTATCCGTACGACAACCTGGATGCGCTGATCAACAAGGTCAATCGCTATTCGTCGGACGCGGCGGCGATGATGTATGCCAAGGGGCGCCGCACGTCGGTCTTCGGCGCCTTGGGCCACGGTTTCTGGACCTTCGTGCGCATTTATCTCATCCGGCGCGGCTTCCTGGACGGCAGGCACGGCCTGGTGCTGGCGGTGACGGCGGCGGCAGGCAGTTTCTTCCGCTATTCCAAGCTGATGTTCCTGGCCGAGAAGCAGAAGTGAAGATCCTGTACACGAACTTCCACGCCGGCAACGGCGGGGGGCACGTCACCTACATCATCAACCTGGCGAAGGCCCTGGCGCGGGATCACGAGATCACCGTGGCGGCGCCCGCCACCAGCCGGCTGCACCGCTACGCCCGCGCCATTCCCGGCGTGACGGTGGTCGACATGCAGTACACGACGCGCCCGTCCTCCTGGTTCAAGGACCGCTCCAAGCTGCGCCGCCTGATCAAGGCCGGGCGTTTCGACATCATCCACGTCAACGGATCGGCCGATCACAAGCAGGTGATGCTGGCGACGCTGGGCATGGCCCGCCGTCCGCGCATCGTGTTCACCAAGCACAACGACCATCCGCTCTCGAGCTTCGGCCACAAGCTGCGGGTCGCGTTGGCGACCGACCACGGCATTGCCGTCAGCGACTACGTCCATGGCCTGATGCAGCGTTCGCCCTACAGCAAGCGCCCCATCACCACCATCCGGCACGGCATCGACACGAACTTCTTCGCTCCGCCTCCTCCCGAAAGCCTGGACAAGCTGCGCGCGCTGATCTTCGGCCAGGCCTGGCAGGGCAAGCTGCTGCTGGGCAGCGCGGGCGGCACGGACTACGACAAGGGCTGGCTGGACCTCGTGGCCGCCGTTGCCGCGTTGCCGCCGGCCGACAAGGCGCGCGTGCTGCTGATGGTGGCCGGCGATCCGCCGTCCGAGGCCAAGCTGGCCCGCGTGCGCGAGCTGGGCATGATCGATCAAGTCCGCTTCCCCGGGCTGCTCGATGACGTGCGGGCTGCGTTGGCGTCCTGCCATGCCGGCTTCGTGCTGTCCTATCGCGAAGCGCTTTCCTTCGCATGCCGCGAGATCATGGGCCTGGGGCTGCCCGCGCTGGTGACCGACGTGGGCGGGCTGCCCGAGAACGTGACCGACGGCGTGGACGGCTGGATCGTGCCGGTACGCGACGTGCCCGCCATGACGGCCAAGCTGCGGTTCATGCTGGACCATCCGGATGTGGTGCGCGCCATGGGCGCCCGGGCCCGCGAAACCAGCCTGCGCGACTTCAATCTGGACCGTTTCGCCGCCGCCACAGTGGATGTCTACCAGCGTACGCTGGATGGACGCCGGGCTCTATAATCGGCCCTATGTCTATCCCCATTCTCATGTACCACCAGATCGGCGAGCCCAACCCCAAGGGCACGCCGTTTCGCGGGTTGACCGTACATCCCGACAGCTTTGCCCGCCAGATGCGCTGGATGCGCCGGCTGGGCTACCGCGGCCTGTCGATGCGCGACGTCATGCCCTATGTGCGCGGCGAGCGCCAGGGCAAGGTGTTCGGCGTCACGTTCGACGACGGCTACCGCAATGTGCATCGCAACGCGATGCCGGTGCTGAGCGAGCTCGGCTTTACCGCCACCAATTATTTTGTCGCGCGCCAGTTCGACGGCAGCAACGTCTGGGACCATGCAAAGGGCATTCCCTTTTCGGCCCTGATGACCGTGCAGGAAATGCGCGAATGGGCGCAGGCCGGCAACGAGGTCGGCTCGCATACGCTGGACCATGTGCATTTGCCCGAAATGCCGCCCGAGGAAGCGCGGCGCCAGATCATCGAATCCAAGGACGAGCTGGAACAGGCGCTTGGCGCGCCCGTCACGGCGTTCTGCTACCCCTATGGCGATCACGGGCCGGAGCACCGCGTCATGGTGCGCGAGGCCGGCTACGACAACGCCACGCTGACCCAGCGCGGCTTGGCAGCGGCGTCCGACGATCCATTCGGACTGCCCCGGGTGACCGTGGCGCGTTCCACCAATATCATCCGCTTCCTGCAGAAATGCCTGACCCGGTATGAAGACACGCGCCGGCGCCGCTGAGCGGCGGCTTCGCATTGCGCTGTTGGTCGACCGCTTCGGCAATCGCTTCGGAGGCGCGGAAGCCTATGGCGTGGAGCTGATGCGCGTCCTGGGCCAGCGCCACGATGTCTCCATCGTGGCGCGCGACTTCGACAGCGACCTGCCGTTCCGTTTCCTGCCGGTGCGCTTTCCCGGTTGGCTGCCCAGCTGGATGCGGGTGCTGTATTTCGCGTGGCGGGCCGACCGGCTCACCCGCGGGAAATTCGACATCGTGCATTCGCACATGAACGGCTGGGCCGGAGAGATCCAGGTCATGCACGTGACGCCGGTGCGCTACAACCGCGTCACCCGCGTCAGGCCGCTGGCGCGCGTGACGGCCTGGCTGAGCCCGCGGCTGGCCACCTATCTGCTGCTGGAAAAGTTGCGGGTCCGCGGTGCGCCCGCGCGGCGCGTGGTAGCCGTGTCCGGCCTGATCATGGATCAGCTTCACCGCAGTTATGGGCAGCAGTTGGCCGTGGACATCATCGCGCCCGGCGTCAAATTGCCGTCGGCTGAAGACGCCAGCGGGCGTGAAGCCACCCGCGCCCGCCTGGGCTGGGAGGCGGGCACGGTCGGTTGCCTGCTGGTGGCCCGCAATCCCTTGCGAAAGGGGTTGCCCGCCTTGCTGGACGCATTGGCGCAGTTGCCGGCGCATTACAAGCTGCTGGTCGTGGGGGCGGACGAGCCCACCCGCGACCGGGTCCGTGCCGCCACCGGCATCGCCCATCGCGTCACGCTGGTCGATCCTACGCCCGAGGTGGCCCAGTATTTCAGCGCGGCGGACATCTATGCGCATCCCACGCTCAACGACAGCTATGGCATGGCGCCGCTGGAGGCCATGTCGCACGGCCTGCCGGTGGTGGTCAGTTCGCCGGCCTATTGCGGTTTTGCGCAGTACCTTTCCGCCGGCAAGGACGCCTTGATCCTGCAAGATCCGCGCGATGGCGCCCAACTGGCGCAAGCGCTGGAACGGCTGGGCTCGGAACCCGAGTTGCGCGCGGCATTGACCGAACGCGGCCTGGAGATCGCCCGCGACCAAAGCTGGGAAACGGTTGCCTCAAGGTATGAGGAGCTGTACGAAAAGGTGCTGGAAGCGCGCAACTGAGCGGGCAGCAGGTGTGGCCGCCACGCTGCGCGGATCTTAATGCCCCGGCGCGGTGGCCCGCTCCAGTTCCGCCAGCCATCGGACCGCGTGTTCGCGGTCGGGGCCGCACATGTCGTGCTGGGGTTGCAAGCCGCCGCAGAAATCCGGCCGCGAGGGCTGCCCGAAGATCGCGCAGCGCATGTCCGGCAGCAGCTGAATACAGGGCACGCCCGCCGGCTTGCCGTCAGGCATCCCCGGAATCGGCCGGGTGATCGACGGGGCGATGCAACAGGCGCCGCAGCCCGCCCGGCAGTCCAGGGCAGGCGCTGCCGTCAAACTCATACCCATCCGCGCAGCCAATACACGAACAGGCCGGCGTATTCCTTGATGATGGAGCGGCTGGCGTCGAAAGTGCGCTGGTCGGGCATCCACAGCGACAGCGAACCATCCGTGGGCGCCACGATCTGCGGCGGGGCAGGGGC
This sequence comes from Achromobacter sp., assembly GCF_057314935.1. Classification (NCBI taxonomy): domain Bacteria; kingdom Pseudomonadati; phylum Pseudomonadota; class Betaproteobacteria; order Burkholderiales; family Alcaligenaceae; genus Achromobacter; species Achromobacter sp. Next base: position 11,857 of record NZ_DBHKZA010000082.1, on the reverse strand, counting down.
GGCGATGGCCTCCACGCCTTGCTTGGAGAAGGCCGCCATCGCACGCGGCATGTGCAGCGCCGAGGTCACCAGCAACACCTTGCCGATGCCGCGCGACTTCAACGTATCTTCGGTCAGGGCGGCGTTTTCATAGGTGGTGCGGCTGGAGTTTTCCAGGATCAGGGCGTTTTCGGGCACGCCTTGCTGACGGATGGCATGCGCCATGCCGCGGGCCTCGCTGACATCGCCTTCCAGCGCGCCGCCCGACAACACTACCTTGGGGGCGCGGCCGGCCAGATAAAGCTGGGCTGCCGTGTCCACGCGCACTACCGCGGTTTCCTTGTCATAGGGCAGGAACCAGTTGGCCCGGCCATTGGCCGTATTGCCGCCCAGCACCACGATGGCGTCCGCCGTCGGCGAATCCGCCGGAGGCAGGTGCGGATAGCGGCTTTCCAGCGCGCCGCCCAGCCACAGCGAGGTGGCCGGCAGCGACCACGCCAGGGCCCATAGCAGACCCGCGGCAATGACGGCGCCGCCGGTCTTGCGCAGCCGGAACAGGCCCAGCACCAGACCGATGATGACCAAGGTCACGCACAGGTTGTAAGGAATGATCAGATTCGTGAGGTAGCTGGAAAAGGTCATGTCAAAACTATCCTGATTACTTCGTCCCGCCCAGCAGGGTGATAGCCTGCTGTTCTACTTCTTCGACGGACGGCCAAGCCAGCTCCGATCCGACGCATACCGCCCGGGGCGACCACGGACCGGTCCGTCCCGGTCGGGTCACGCCGAACAGCGCGAGTTCCCGGGCGGACGCCGCCGCGGCGACGTGCGAGACGCCGGAGTCGTTACAAATCACCAGCGCCGCCCGTGCCGTCAACGCGGCGAAGGCGCCCAGCGACAGGGGGGGCAGCAACTGCGCGGTGGGCGCATTGCGACGCGCTTCGTCGGTTTCGGCCGGAGGGGGGCACATTACCACGGTATGGCCGCCTGCCTGCAAGGCGCGGGTCAGTGTATCGAATCCGGGCCACACCTTGATCTTGCCCTTGTGCAGGCCGGTGGCCGTCGGGGCGATCAGCACAAAGCGCTGGGCGGTGAGCCCGGCGGCCAGCAGCGCCTGGTCGGCGGCCTCCTGGTGGGCGGGCGTCAGCGGAAGGTCCAGGGTCGGGCCCGGCTGGGCGGGGCCGGACGGCAGGCCCCAGCGGGTCAGCGCCTCGCGGGTGAGGTGGTGCCAGGACTGCACGGCGTGCAACGACTCGGCGGGCTTGGCGACAGGCCAGCGCAGCAGGAAGCTGCGGCCATCGTCCCGGTAGCCGGCAGAAGGCAGTCCCGCCAGCCGGAAGACCAGGGCGCTGGACAGCGAATCCGGCAGCAACAGGCCGCGGGCGCGGCGGCCCAGGGCGCCCAGGCTGCGCCGGTGGGCGCTGACTGCCGCCCGGTCGGGGCCGACCTTGCCGCGCATGGGGATGAAATCCTGCTTGGGCACGCCATCGAGCAGGTCGCGGGCCCACGGACGGGCGCAGATCACCAGGGGCAGGCCGCTGGCCTGCAGCGCGCGCAGGCTGGGCAGGCTCATGCAAACATCGCCCACCCAATTGGGTAACCGGACGTACAAGCAACTGATTTCGGACATGGGCGGGCGAGGGGCGATAGGGGCTGAAATGAGGGTGGGCGCTACAGCGCGGCGGCGCGTAGCCGGTACAATCCCGGGCACAATTGTATAAAAGCGAGTGTTCCCTTTGAATTCTGCCGTACGCAACGCACCCGCGGATTCCAACCCCGTCAAGTCTGAACTCTGGAGCCGGATCTACAGCCGCGTGGGTTCCTACTGGAAGGGCTTGCTGCTGGCTGTCCTGCTGATGGCGGGCGCGGCGGCCACGCAACCCGTTCTGGCCGTCATTATGAAGCCCTTGCTGGACGGCGGCTTTTCCGGGGCCAAGCCCTATTATGTCTGGGCCTTGCCGCTGGCGGTCGTGGGTCTGATCCTGCTGCGCGGGATCTGCAACTTCTTCAGCGACTACCTGCTGGCCTGGGTGGCCAACAATGTGCTGCTGGGCATGCGCCGCGACATGTTCGAACGGCTGCTCGGCCTGCCCGATTCGGACTTCAAGCGCGGCGACACCGGCCGGCTCCTCAACCGCTTCACGATCGACGCCGGCAACGTCACGGGCTATGCCACCGACGTCATCACGGTGCTGGTGCGCGAAACGCTGGTGGTGCTGGCGCTGATTTGCGTGCTGCTCTACATGTCGTGGGTGCTGACGCTGATCATCCTGATCATGCTGCCGGTATCGGTGCTGATCTCGCGCTTCTTCATCAAGCGCCTGCGCCGCATCAACCGCGACACCGTCAACATGAACGCCGAACTGACCCGCGTGGTCGGCGAAGGCATCGACGGCCAGCGCGTCATCAAGCTGTTCGACGGCTATGAAGTCGAACGCGGCCGTTTCGATTTTGTCAGCCGCCGCCTGCGCCGCTTCGCCATGCGCACCGCCACGGCCGACGCCGCCCTGACGCCCCTGACGCAGGTCTGCATCTCCATTTCGGTCGGCGCGGTCATCGCCGTCGCGCTCAGCCAGGCCAACAGCGGGGCGCTCACCGTCGGCAGCTTCGCTTCCTTCATGGCTGCGCTGGCGCAGATTTTCGACCCCATCAAGCGCCTGACCAACGTCGCGGCCCGCATGCAGAAGATGCTGGTGTCGGCGGAAAGCGTGTTCACGCTGATCGACCAGACGCCCGAGAACGACACCGGCACGAAGGAATTGGCCGAGCCCGTGCGCGGCAAGGTGGAATTCCGCAACGTCAAGCACCGCTTTCCCGACGCCGACCGCGACACGGTCAACGACATTTCCTTCGTCGTCGAACCCGGCCAGACCGTCGCCCTGGTGGGCCGGTCCGGCAGCGGCAAGACGACGCTTGTCAACATGCTGCCGCGCTTCGTGCTGGCCGACGGCGGGTCGATCCTGGTGGACGACACGCCCATCAACGACCTGACCTTGCGCAGCCTGCGCTCGCACCTGTCGCTGGTCAGCCAGGACGTGGTGCTGTTCGACGACACCATCGCGGCCAACGTCGGCTATGGCGCGTTGGGCAAATCCAGCGAACAGAAGGTGCGCGACGCCCTGGCGGCCGCCAACCTGCTGGAATTCGTGGAAGGCCTGCCGCAGGGCATCAATACCCCGGTGGGCGAGAACGCCGCGCGCCTGTCAGGCGGCCAGCGCCAGCGCCTGGCGATCGCCCGCGCCCTGATCAAGAATGCGCCCATCCTGATCCTGGACGAAGCCACGTCCGCGCTGGACAACGAGTCCGAGCGACAGGTCCAGGCCTCGCTCGAACGCCTGATGAAGGGCCGTACCACACTTGTCATCGCGCACCGCCTGTCGACCGTCCAGAATGCGGACCGCATCATCGTGCTGGACGCCGGCAAGATCGTCGAACAAGGCCCGCATTCGGAGCTGTTGGCCGCCAACGGCCTGTACGCCTCGCTCTACAAGATGCAGTTCCGCGACGACTGACCGCGACCGACACCCCTCCAACCGCCACAATTCGTGGCGGTTTTTTTGTCTTCAGCCTGCCGTAGTTCCGGATTGCCAATCCCCCGGATTGCCGGAAAATGGAGCAGGCCCCCGCTGTACAACCTGGAGCGCCTCATGGCTCTGCCTACCGAAGGCAATCAACTCGTCAACGTCGTCGTCTTGCTGGGCGCGGCCGTCATCGCCGTACCGATCTTCAAGCGGCTGGGGCTGGGGTCCGTGCTGGGCTACCTGGCGGCGGGCCTGGCCATCGGCCCTTTCGGGATCGGTTTTTTCTCCGATCCCAAATCCATCCTGCACGTCGCCGAACTCGGCGTGGTGATGTTCCTGTTCATCATCGGGCTTGAAATGCAGCCGTCGCGCCTGTGGAAGCTGCGCGGCGAAATCTTCGGCCTGGGCGTGGCCCAGGTCGTGACGTGCGGCGCGCTGCTGACGGTGGTCGGCCTGCTGGCCGGCCTGTCCGGTCCCGCTGCCTTCATGGCGGCGATGGGGTTCGTGCTGTCGTCCACGGCCATCGTGATGCAGATCCTGGGTGAACGCGGCGACAGCGCGACCGGGCAAGGCCAGCGTATCGTCTCCATCCTGCTGCTGGAAGACCTGGCCATCGTGCCGCTGCTGGCGCTCGTCGCCTTGCTGGCGCCGGCGGGTGGCGCCGAGCATGGCGATCCCTGGACGCAGTCCGCGATTGCGGTGGGATGCATCCTTGCCCTGCTGGCGGCGGGCCGCTGGCTGCTGAATCCGCTGTTCCGGCTATTGGCGGCGGCCCATGCGCGTGAAGTCATGACGGCTGCTGCCTTGCTGGTCGTGCTGGGGGCGGCGCTCTTGATGGAACTGGGCGGCCTGTCGATGGCGATGGGCGCGTTCCTGGCTGGCGTGCTGTTGTCCGAATCCACGTTCCGCCACCAATTGGAGGCCGAGGTCGAACCCTTCCGCGGGATCTTGCTGGGTCTGTTCTTCCTGGGCGTGGGCATGTCGCTCGACCTGTCCGCCGTGGCCCGGGAATGGCCGTTGATCCTGGCGGCCGTGCTGGTGTTCATGCTGGTGAAGTCGATGGGCGTGTACGTGGTGGCGCGGCTGCTGCGTGCCTCCCACGCCGAAGCCATGACCCGCACCGCGCTGCTTGCCCAGGGCGGCGAGTTCGCCTTCGTGCTCTACGGCGCGGCGGCCGCGGCGGGCATCTTCGACGCCCATACCGGTGCGGTCCTGACGGCCGTTGTCATCATTTCCATGGCGCTGACGCCGCTGTGCGTGCTGGCGCTGCGTTGGTTGCTGCCCAAGCCCGCCCCCTCCATGGACGACGTGGATGTCGCCAAGGATCTGGACGGCTGCGCCTTGATCGTCGGTTTCGGCCGGTTCGGCCAGATCGTCACGCAAGCGATGCTGGCCCGCGACCTGAAGGTATCCATCCTGGATACCGACACCGACGCGATCCGGGCGGCAGCCAAGTGGGGGGTCAAGGTCTATTACGGGGACGGAACAAGAATCGACATGCTGCGCACCGCCGGCGCCGAACACGCGTGCGCCATTCTGATCTGTATCGACAATCCCCAGGCCGTCAATCACATGGTCAAGCTGATCAAGTCCGAATTCCCGCTGGTCCGGGTGGTGGTGCGCGCCTACGACCGGATCCACTCCCTGGCGCTGGCCAAGGAGGGGGTCGACTACCAGGTTCGCGAAACCCTGGAATCCGCTCTGGTGTTCGGCGAAGCCGCGCTGCGCGTCATCGGCGTTCCGGCCGACGAGGCCGCCGAGGTGGTGGAAGACGTCCGCCGGCGCGACACCGAGCGTTTCGATCTTGAAGTGGCCGGCGGGCTGTTTGCCGGCCGTTCACTGCTATACGGCAACATGACGGGCCCGGCGGACGGCAAGAACGACAAGCCAGACCGCGAAACCGCCGAGGCCGCCGCTAACCCATTGGCATGACAGACTTATTTCGCGCGCTCTATTTCCGCATCTTTGCATTACTTTACGTATCATTTCACGCGCAAACCCGAAAGACTGGGGTAGTCTCATTTGCAATGACTCTTCACTGATGAAGAGCATTTGCCAGGGGGCTGCCATGCTGCAATCGGATCGTAGTTTCACGACGCCGCACGCTGTAGGTGTTGAGCTTGCCCGGCGCCAGGCCTTGGCCTTGCAGTGCGGGTTCTCGGCTGGCGCCATGCGCCAGCTGATGTCGTCCACCGGCGGGGCTGGCCCTGCCTGGGCGATCAACGCGCAACGCGAGACCGACAAGGTACGGGGCGTCCGCGCCTTTCCCTTCCGCATCGCCGCCACGGCGGTGTCGTAAGGGCAGCTCCGGGCGCGGGGCGTCCGGAGTTCAGGCTTGCGCCATTGCTGTGCGGCGTTTGCCGGCCGATTTCGCCAGGTAAAGCGCCCGGTCCGCCGCATGCAGGACGGCCGCCCTGTCGGCGCCGTGGCGGGGAATCAGCGCAATACCGACGCTGCCGCCAATGGAAATCAGATTTTCCTGTTCCAGATCATAGGGTTGCGAGACGGATTGCACGATCCGGTCGCCAATCGCCTGCGCCTCGCTGTCGGAGCCTTGGCGGATCAGCAGCACGAATTCATCGCCGCCGATACGCGCGGCCACGGCCCCGTCAGGCATCAACGTCGACAGGCGTTCCGAGACCTGCTTGAGCAGGGCGTCGCCCGCCGCATGCCCATAGGTGTCGTTCACCGCCTTGAATCCATCCAGATCCAGATACAGCACGGCGAATTCCCCGTGGCCCGAACGGGCGTCGGCCACGGCCTGGTCCAATGCCTGGAACAGTCCGTGGCGGTTCAGCAGGCCGGTCAGTGAATCCTGGCGCGCATGCCGGTCGTTCTCGCGTTCTGCCAGCATTGTCGACACCAGCATCCCATTCAGCCGGTATGACGCCATCGACATGGACGTCATGTAAAGCGGCACCTGCACCAGCACCAACCAGAAAATCGGCTCGTGGATGAACAGGGCGCCCATCGCGCAGGGGCCGACGCTCAGCGCCACCATGACCGCCGACATCCGCGGCGCGCCGAAATTGCGTACGCAAATGCCGCCCACCATCGACGCGGCGGACAGGCAGGCCACGGTCGCCGCGATCCAGTCGCCGCTGATCAAGCTGATGAACGTGCCGTAGCCTACGCTCGACGCCCACAGCAGGGCCAGCACCACATACAGATCGGTGGGCGTGGGCAGCTTTGCGGAAGCCGCCTTGCGGGCAGTGGTCAGCACCCTGATCCGCGACAGGCAGACCAGCAACTCCAGCGCGAGCCACAGCAAGAATGCCGGCTCGGGGTGGCGAAAGGTGATCAGGGCGGCCACCAGCAAGGTGTTGATGATGCCGCCAAAGAAGATGGGCAGTGATCCGAACAGCCCGCCGATCAGCGCCACGCGGATTTCCGCCGGCACATCCCCTCCGGGATTGACCAGCCATTGGGTGACCTGCCAGCGGGGCAGGCTGTAAATGCGATCGTTGTGGTTCATAGGTGCGACATCGTAGCTGGGCGGCGCGGGCGATGCACGGAGTTGTGCGCTGGCGTGCCGCCCGCGATCTTGCGCGGGGCGCAGGGTAGCGGCATTATCTTCCCGGATACGGCGCCATAGGCGTCAGCCACGACATCCCGACCGCCATCGTGAAGGAGCGCCGCATTGAAGTCCCGTGGATTTTTGCATCGCACCCTGTATGCGCTGGCCGGGCTGGTCGCGATCGGCATCTGTGCGGCCGCGGTGGCATTGCTGTGGATCGACAGGCGCCTGACCTGGGAATCCGCCTATACGGCAGGGCATAACCTGACCGGCGTGCTGGCGGCCGACATCAGCCGCACGCTGCACGTGTACGACCTGTCGCTGCAAGAGGTGGTCGAACGCCTGCGCGAACCCGGCATCGAACTCGTCAAAGGCGAAGCGCTGCATCGGTTCCTGTTCGACCGTTCGTCCTCGGCGGAATACCTGGGCGCCATCGGCGTGCTCGACGAAAACGGCAACGTGCGCTACGCCTCGGTCGACATCAGCCCCTCCGAACGGAATTTCTCCGATTGGGACTACTTCCAGGTCCATCGCGACGCCGACGACGTCGGCATGTATGTCAGCCGTCCGTATCGCAGTCCCTTGCGCGGCGGAGACGAGAGCATCGCCATCAGCCGGCGGATTTCCCGTCCGGACGGCAGTTTCGCGGGCGTCGTCGTCGGTTCGCTGCGGCTGGCGTACTTCCGTGACCGTTTTGGCACGCTGTCGATCGGCGAACGCGACGCGATCACCGTGTTCCGCAACGACGGCGTGGTGCTCGTCCGCAATCCCTACTCGGCGTCGGACATGGGCCGCGAATTCGATTTCCCGCAGGATTTCCAGCAATTCCTGGTCCGCCGCGAGGGCGCGTTCGTCGGCACGTTGTCGCCGGACGGCGTCAAGCGCTTGCACACGTTCCAGAAGATCGACAACACGCCGCTGGTCATCAACGTGGCGCTGGCGGTGGACGACATCCTGGAACCCTGGGTCCGGCGCGCCGCGCTGGTCGTTCCGGTCACGCTGGCGTTGTTCCTGTCGGTCATGGCGCAGATCGTGCTGTTCCGGCGCGAGATGCGCTTAAGGCGCGCTTTCGAGACACAGCTCGAAATACAGGCGCAGACCGACGGCCTGACCGGCATCCCCAACCGCCGCACGTTCGATGAAGCGCTGGCGCGCGAATGGCAGGCTGCGCGGCGCGACGGCCAACCGCTGTCGCTGCTGTTCCTGGATGCCGACCGCTTCAAGCTCTATAACGATCGCTATGGCCATCAGGAAGGCGACGAATTGCTCAAGCGGATCGCGTCCACGCTAAAGAAAAAAGCCCGCCGTCCGCGCGATCTGGCGGCGCGCTACGGGGGCGAAGAGTTCGTGGTGTTGCTGCCGAACACCAGCCGGCAACGTGCGATGGGCATCGCGGAGACGATCCGGCGCGCGATCGCGGAACTGCGCGTGTTGCACCAGGACAATGACGGCGGCTGGGTCACCGTCAGCATCGGCGTCGCCACCGCCGAACCCAAGGCGGACGACGAGGCATCCGCCTTGGTGGAAGCCGCCGATGCGGCGGTCTACCAGGCCAAGAAATCCGGCCGGAACCAGGTGGCCACGATCTGATCGTCCGCGGCGCGGCCGGCCGCCAATCAACGGCCCAGCATGACGGCTTGCATGCGCGTGTTGGCCTGTTGCAGGTTCTTTGCCTGCGCATTCAGGTCTTGCAGCAGCTGATTCAGCTCGGCTTGCACGGCCGGATCCTGCACCTTGACCACGGGGCCGGAGATCTCGATCTGCGCTTTATGCGCATCGACGTAATCGGCGATCTTCAAGCTGCTGTCGAACGTGGCGTTCAGCTGCGGCAACACATCGCGGAACGTATCGGCCGGCAGGCTCACGGTCTTGTCGTAGGCCTTGTCGTACACGGCCTTCAGGTCATCAGGCTGCTTCAACTGCGCACGGGCGGCATCGGCTTTCGATTTCTGTTCCTTCAAGGCCGCGCCCATTTCGTTGATGGACGTCTGCACGTTTTTCAGGTCATCGCGGCGTGTCAGGATATCGTTCAGCGAACGCACGGCGCCCTTCTGCATGATGCCCGACAGCGGCTTGACCGATGCGTCCATGCTGGAATTGAAGTCGGTGATCACGGCGTAGTGCGCCGCATAATCGCCAAAGGACTTCTTCTCTTCATCCGTCAGCGTGGGGACGCGCACGCCGGGTTTGTCGACGATGCGGGTTTGCAGGAACTGCGTGAATGCCGCGCGCTGTTCAGGCTCCTTGTCGCCGCAGGCCGCCAGTACCAGCGGCAACGCCGCGACCAGCACCAGGAACGGACGGAATAGGGACTTCATTGCATTGACCTCCGAAAGCATAAGAAAAAAGCGCCAGGCGGGGCTATACCCCGCAAAGCGCCCGCAGCTTATCGGCTGCCCTTTCTCGCCGCCATCGGTTTCAAACTTCATTTCAATCGAATTGTTAAGACACACAATCCATACAGATCGCGTTGAAAAGAAATCGTCAACCTGTTAGTGCGCGAGATAAGCAGTGCGCTCCTGCGGTCTATGCGACCAGTTGATGCGCCAATATCCCCAGAACAAATCCGCCAATGATGCAGCCCGCCGCGATAAGGCACAGAAAGATCGCCGCCAGCAGAATGAACGGCGACCGCGCTTTCGTCACCTGCAGGGAATAGTCGGCGGGGGCGGCCGTCGTCCGGATCGGCAGCAGCGTCGACAGCGCCAGTTCAATCCTGGATACGCTTGCGCCTTTCGCCAAGGAGATCCTGTATTGGCCGGCGGGAGCGAAGAACGTGAACAGCTCCATCCGGCCCGTAAGTCCGTTGTTGACTGTGGGCCGCAACAGAGAGGCGCGCAGCGCCAAAGGCCTGTCCGACTGGACGGATCGGATTTCGGGACGGAATTCGCCGACGGGCGTCCTCTTGAACAGCGGCGCCTTTTGCCAGATGGAATAGGTGCCCGCTCTGGCAATCGAAAACGGCGCCTCTTTTTGAGTATGAGGCACTTCGACGATGATCTTCTCCGCGAAGGCGCCCGAGATCAAGCGTATGGCGAAGACGAGCAGCGGAATGCCCGCCAGGCTCAAGCCGAACAGCAGGATTCGGGCCAGCGTCAGATCCATTTATCGGGTGGGGGGCGGGCAGTGAAGGTCAGACCAGGATGATGTCGTATTTTTCTTGCGAGTACGTGCTCTCCACTTCCAGCGATACGCGCTTGCCCACGAAGTCGCCCAGCATCGCCAGGTGTTGGCTTTCTTCTTCCAGGAACAGGTCCACCACGTCTTGCGAGGCAAGAATGCGGAATTCCTTGGGGTTGAACTGGCGTGCTTCGCGCAGGATCTCGCGCAGGATCTCATAGCAGACCGTGCGCGGCGTGCGCACATTGCCGCGTGACTCACACATGGGGCAGGGCTCGCACAGCTGATGCGCCAGCGAATCGCGCGTGCGCTTGCGCGTCATCTCCACCAGGCCCAATTGCGTGAAGCCGTTGACGGTCATGCGCGTGCGGTCGCGCGACAGGGCCTTTTTGAGTTCGGCCAGAACCGTATCGCGATGCTCCTGTTCTTCCATGTCGATGAAGTCCAGGATGACGATGCCACCCAGGTTGCGCAGCCGAAGCTGGCGGGCAATGGCCTGCGCCGCTTCCAGGTTCGTCTTGAAGATGGTGTCGTCGAAATTGCGTCCGCCGACGAAGCCACCGGTATTGACGTCCACCGTCGTCAGCGCTTCGGTCTGGTCGATGATCAGGTATCCGCCGGATTTCAGGTCCACGCGGCGCGATAGCGCGCGCGCGATCTCGTCATCCACGTTGGCGGTATCGAACAGCGGCCGTTCACCGCTGTAGTGCTGGATGCGGTCCACCACCGACGGCGTGTAAATGCGCGCCCATTCCAGCATGGCCGCGCTGGTGGTGCGCGAATCCACCAGAATGGTGCCCGTACCCGGTCCCACCATGTCGCGCAGCACGCGTTGCGCCAGCGTCAGGTCCTGGTGAAGCAGGGCGGGGGCGGTCTGTGTGCGGGCCGCGGCCTGAACGCTGGCCCAAAGCTTGCGCAGATACTCCAGGTCAGCCGTCAGTTCCTCGTCGTTGGCGCCCTCGGCCTGGGTGCGGACGATGAATCCGCCTTTTTCCTCGGCGGGCATCAACGCCTGCACGCGTTCCCGCAGTTGGATGCGCTCGGACTCGGAATCGATCTTCTGCGAAATACCGATGTGCGGGTCATGCGGCAGATACACCAGCATCCGCCCGGCCATGCTGATCTGGGTCGACAGGCGCGCGCCCTTGGTGCCCAAGGGGTCCTTGACCACCTGGACCATGATGGTCTGTCCCTCAAACAGCAGCTTTTCGATGGGCGTCGGCGTCAGGCCCTGGCTGCGTTCACCCCGGTTCTCGCGCAGGTCGGCGATATGGATGAAGGCCGCGCGCTCCAGCCCGATATCGATAAAAGCGCTTTGCATGCCGGGCAGCACGCGAACCACCCGTCCCAGATAGATATTGCCGACATGGCCCCGCTGGATGCTGCGTTCCACGTGCAGCTCCTGTACGGACCCCAATTCCACCAGCGCGACGCGGGTTTCAAAGGGGGTGACGTTGATCAGGATGTCTTCGCTCAGGGCGATGGCTGGGGGCATAGCGTGTTCGTCTCCAATTAGGTACGGCGTACAGGCGAATAGTAAACGTACCCCAAGGAGAGGCAAGCCGGGCAGGGCAACTATATATAGAGAGGTTGGCAAATCCTGGCCGCTATATATAGAGGGAGGCAGATGCAGGCAGCCGCCGGCCCGATGCACTGGGAATTTTCTTGCTTCCCGCGCATGACAGCGCCAAAACTTGTGCTATAGTCTCGCTCCTTCGCA
>NZ_DBHKZA010000081.1:22457-25751 GCF_057314935.1 Achromobacter sp. | reverse complement strand
AAGATTCGGGCCGCGGCTAAGGTGGGGCCGCGCAACAAGTGGAACGTGTCTAAGGAGTTCAAGGCAGCAGCGACCGCTGTAGGCATGGGCCATCTGCGCTTTCACGACCTGCGGCACAGCGCGGCAAGCGCCATGATCAACGCCAAGGTCAACCTGTACACGGTCGGCGCGGTGCTGGGTCACAAGTCGGCAGCCAGTACACAACGCTATGCGCACTTGGCTACCGAGTCGATCAAATTGGCGTTGGGGGAAATTGGCAAAAAATCCCCCACACAAAAGAAAGCGCGGGTTGCGTAAACTGCCCGCAAACCCGCGCTAATTCTTGGTAGGCCCCCCGAGAGTCGAACTCGGCACCAACGGATTATGAGTCCGCTGCTCTAACCAGGCATGAGCTAGAGGCCCAGGAAACGATTACTGCCCTTCCAGGAAGCTCTTCAGCTTGTCGGCCCGGCTGGGGTGACGCAGCTTGCGCAGCGCTTTAGCCTCTATTTGGCGGATGCGCTCACGTGTGACGTCGAATTGCTTGCCCACTTCTTCCAGGGTCTGGTCGGTGCTCATTTCGATGCCGAAACGCATACGCAGAACCTTGGCTTCACGCGGGGTGAGAGAGTCTAGCACTTCCTTGACCACATCACGCATGGAGCCGTGCAATGCCGCATCCGAAGGCGCCAGGGTCGACGTGTCTTCGATGAAATCGCCCAGGTGCGAGTCATCGTCGTCACCGATCGGCGTTTCCATGGAGATCGGTTCCTTCGCGATCTTCAGGATCTTGCGGATCTTGTCTTCCGGCATGTCCATCTTTTGCGCCAGGGTCGCGGGATCCGGCTCGGCGCCGGTTTCCTGCAGGATCTGACGGCTGATCCGGTTCATCTTGTTGATCGTTTCGATCATGTGAACCGGGATACGGATGGTGCGCGCCTGATCGGCGATCGAACGCGTGATGGCCTGACGGATCCACCACGTGGCGTACGTCGAAAACTTGTAGCCGCGGCGGTACTCGAACTTGTCCACGGCCTTCATCAAGCCGATGTTGCCTTCCTGGATCAGATCCAGGAACTGCAGGCCACGGTTCGTGTACTTCTTGGCGATCGAGATCACCAGGCGCAGGTTGGCCTCGGTCATTTCGCGCTTGGCTTTGCGGGCCTTGGCTTCGCCAGTGGCCATGCGCTTGTTGACGTCTTTCAGGTCTTTCAGCGGCAGCACGACGCGCGTTTGCAAGTCGATCAGCTTTTGCTGCAGTTCCTGCACGGCGGGAATCTGGCGCTCCAGCGTCTCGGCGTACGGATGGCCGGCGGCGACTTCTTCCACCACCCACTGCAGGTTGGTTTCGTTGCCCGGGAAGACCTTGATGAAGTGCGTGCGCGGCATGCCGGCACGGTCCACACACGTGTGCAGGACGGCGCGCTCAAGCTGGCGCACTTCTTCAACCTGGTTGCGCAGCGTGTCAGCCAGCTTTTCGACCATCTTGGCCGTGAAGCGGATGCCCATCAGTTCGTTCTGGATGGATTCCTGGGCACGCACGTAGACGTCCGACTTGTAGCCGTCCTTCTCGTACGACAGGCGCATCTTGTCGAACTGCTTGTTGACCTCGTCGAACTTGGCCAATGCCTTCACGCGCAGGTCTTCCAGCTGCTTGCTGGACATGCCGCCCGCGGGGCCGTCATCGCTTTCGTCTTCGTCGGCGGTGACACCGGCGCCGGCGTACTCTTCACCGTCTTCCGGATCGACCAGGCCATCGACGACTTCGTCGATCTGCGCCTGGCCTTCGCGAACGCGCAGGATGTGGGCGAGGATCTCGTTGATCGTGGTCGGGCAGGCCGAAATGGCCATGACCATGTGCTTCAGGCCGTCTTCGATACGCTTGGCGATCTCGATTTCGCCTTCGCGGGTCAGCAGCTCGACCGAACCCATTTCGCGCATGTACATGCGCACGGGGTCGGTGGTGCGGCCGAAATCGGAGTCCACCGTAGTCAGCGCGGCTTCGGCTTCGTCTTCGACGTCGTCATCGTTGGACGCAACCGGCGCGTTTTCGCTCATCAGCAGCGTTTCGGCGTCCGGGGCCTGGTCATAGACCGCGATACCCATGTCGCTGAACGTGCTGATGATGCCGTCGATGGCTTCGGCGTCGACCAGGTCGTCAGGCAGATGGTCGTTGATTTCGCCGTACGTCAGGTAGCCGCGGTCCTTGCCCAGCTTGATCAGCTGCTTCAGGCGGTTGCGGCGCGCTTCGTATTCTTCCGGGGTCACGGGGCCGCGGGCGATCAGATCCTTGGGATCCGCCTTGCCGCGCTTGCCGCCGCGCTTGGGCGGCTTCAGATCGGGCAGGACTTCGCCTTCGCCGTCCATCGTGTCGTCGAAACCGTCGGAATCGTTGTTCGCATTCTTCGCGGGGCGGCCCGGACGGCGGCCGCTGGGCACTGCCGGACGTGCGCTGCCAACCAAGTCGGCGAGCTTGTCTTCAGCCTTCTTGGCGCGGGCCTTCGTCACTTTTTCGGGCTTGTCAGCCGCGGCCGTCTTGGTTGCCTTCTTGGCAGCCGTCTTGGCAGCGGGCTTGGCGACCTTCACCGCCGTTTTGGCGGGCGCTTTTTCCGCCGCCATGCTTACGGCGCGCTTGGCCGCAGGGGCCTTGAGTTCAGCCGCATCAATTGCAGAGGAGGATTTGCCGGTGGATTTGGTCATAGTCGCTTCCGTGGTCGTCGCAACCCGTTTGGGCATGTTGCACCGCATAAAGCCGCCCTGGACGGTGGCCCAGCGCGGCGCAAATACGGGTAAAACTGGTGAATTGGCAGAAATCACGCGGCTGCGTTGTTCGCAGCGCCAGCTCTTTCGAGCCCGCTTGTCGCCATTACGGTGCAATACCGTTCGGGCGCTTGACGTGCATGACCTCATTCCGCGGCGGATTTCGGGCGTTGGGGGGGCTGTCTGCCTATAAATAGGCTTTGCTTGCTTATGGGGACATAGCCCCTAGCAGCTTATGTAGACACAGCACCCAGACCACTAACGCTACGCAAAACGACTCGCCGCTGAACTGCCTGATTCACCGCTCAGCTATCAGCTATATTAATTAACTATGTAACAAATTTGACGCGCGAGCCTGATAATTTCTGCGGGTCAAATTGCACTGCACATCTACAAACATCACTACTGGATTAGATTCGGCCAGCGGCAATAGATTCCGTGAATCCATCGCCCTGCTCCACATCCGCGCCAGGACTAGCAGCATATTCAGCAAAAACTAAGCTGCAATCGACTGAAAACGCATCAATGGGACGCCTTGCTTGGGACGCCTTGCTT
>NZ_DBHKZA010000081.1:0-22357 GCF_057314935.1 Achromobacter sp. | reverse complement strand
TGGGACGCCTTGCTTGGGACGCCTTGCTTCGGCCCAATCACCCTAATTGTCCTAATCACCCGCCCGCCGGGTTAATCGCGCAAAGCGCAACACCCTTTGGCAAGCGGACAACCTTTGATTTTAGCGCATTTAGCGTATCCCGGCACCTTTCAGCGTCGCCATGCGGCTTGAGAGCTCCAGATAACGCTTGCGCGCGTCATCCGTGGACAACCCTGCAGCCGCCAGCTTGGCCATTTCCAGCTTGGCCGAGTCGAATTCGATACGCCGCAAGGCATCATCCCACTCGGTCTGCGGGTCGGGGAGGTCTTCCTGCGACAGGATATCCGCCCGCAAGCCCTTCAATACCGTGGCCAGGTCCGAATCAGGCTCGGCCGCTTCCAGCAACGCGCCCACATGGCGCGCGCCGCTGGATTGCGCCAGCATGATCAAGTCCCTTACCAATCCTAGATGGGGGCCATGGTCGATGACTTCAAGCTGCTGGTCGCCCATGGAGTCCACCAATTCAGGATGCGCGAGCAACAAGCCGAGCAAGCGCTTGGCCAACGACGGCATGGTGCGGCGGCCTTCAAAGCCCCCGACGTCGTTATCACGACGCCCTTTCCAGTTGCCTTTGCCGGGTTTCCAGTCGCCCTTGCTTTTCCAGTCGCTCTTGCCTTTCCATTCCTGCTTGCCGCCGGCGCGCTGACCGCCGCCGCCGCCGCCCGTGAATTCCCCCCCGCCCTGCGACGGGAAGTGGCCGTAGTCGGCATAGTCCGGCTCTTCGGCAGGAATATCGTGAAAATCATGCCCGGCGAAGTCATAGCCCATATCCGGGTGGCCGCCTTCATGATCCGGCCCGGCTGCCCCAGCCGACTCGCCTGCCGCCGGCTTCGCCGCCGCTGCGGGCGCGAACGGCTTGGCGGGCTGCTGCGCCAGGATCTGGGCCATTTCTTCAGGGGTCAGCTGCACCAGCTTGGCCATTTCCCGCTCGATCTGCACACGCAGAGCACACTCGGGAATCGACGCCAGCAGCGGCTTGGCCTCATGCAGGCAACTGGCTCGCCCTTCCGCTTCGTTCATGTTGTGCCGCGATGCCAGCTCGTCCAGCAGGAAGCGCGACAGCGCCACCGCATCGGCCAGACACGCGCGGAAGGCTTCAGCGCCCAATTCACGCACGTACGAGTCCGGGTCATGCTCTGTCGGCAGGAACAGGAATCGAATGGCGATATCGTCCCGCAACACGGGCAGGCAGGCCTGCAACGCCCGCCAGGCGGCGCGCCGGCCGGCCCCATCGCCATCGAAGCTGAAGATCACCTTGTCGCTCGTGCGCAGCAGCTTCTTCACGTGGTCGGGCGTCGTGGCCGTACCCAGCGTGGCCACCGCGTTGGCGATGCCTTGCTGCGCCAGGCCGACGACGTCCATGTAGCCCTCGACCACGATCACCTGCCCTTCCTGGCGGATGGACTGGCGCGCCTCCCACAACCCATAGAGCTCATGGCCCTTTGAGAACAGGGGCGTTTCGGGTGAATTCAGGTACTTGGGCTCGCCTTTGCCAATGATGCGTCCGCCGAAGCCAATGAGGCTGCCCCGCACATTGCGGATCGGAAACATGACGCGCTCACGGAAACGGTCGTAGCGACGGCCGTCTTCGGACTCGATGACCAGCCCGGACTCCACCAGCGTGGGGTCGTCGTAATTGGGGAAAACTTGCGACAGGCCGTGGCGGTCGGTACCCGACCACCCCAAACCGAAATGCGCCGCGATTTCGCCGGTCAGGCCGCGCTGCTTCAGATAGCGGATCGCCGCGGGCGACGCGCGCAACTGCTTCAGGTAATGCGCCTGAGCGGCATCCAGCACCTGCGTATGACGGGATTCCTCGGCTTTGCGGCGCGCGGATTCCTGCTGCTGGCGTGGACTGCGATTTTCTTCGGGGACCGTCATTCCCGCCGAAGCCGCGAGCGTGCGCACGGCTTCGGGGAAACTGGTGCCCGTGTGTTCCATCAGGAAAGTGATGGCGCTGCCGTGCGCTCCACAACCGAAGCAGTGGTAGAACTGCTTGGTGGGGCTGACAGTGAACGACGGACTTTTTTCGTTATGAAAGGGGCACAGGCCAAGCAAGTTGGCCCCACCCTTTCGCAACTGCACGTATCGCCCGACTACGTCGACAACGTCGACTCGGGCGAGTAGATCCTGGATGAATGATTCTGGAATCAATAGATTCGGGAATCAAAAATCAATACAGGCGCGGGGGCAGTTGTTGGCTACGGATGCGCTTGTAGTGGCGCTTCACAGCGGCGGCGTGCTTGCGCTTGCGCTCTGCCGTGGGCTTCTCATAGAACTCGCGCGAACGCAGCTCGGTGAGCAAACCGGTCTTTTCGATGGTGCGCTTGAAGCGGCGCAGAGCGGCTTCAAACGGTTCGTTTTCCTTCAGTCGAACGATAGGCATAAAGTGATTGGCCTGCTTGTAGGGTAACAAAAGTTGATGACAAACCTGGCTTGCTTACCAGCAACGCTGCCTAGGATCCAGGTCCGCGAAAACATCCCCTCGCGCCATAGACATGCACTGGTACACCAGGCACGCAACCACAACACAAAGGAAAGTACCGCGGAAACGAGGAACCTTGGAGCGCAACCCGGGACTAGGACACATGCGCAGCGCACTGCAGATGCTGCACGCGGCCTTGCCTTCCATTTCCCGGATTTCCGCTGGCTGTTTCCGTTACCCAAAGACTACCCAAAGAGTAACAAGCCAAGTTCGGTTTAGCGATAACCAGCGATTCTAGCATGGTCACGACCATTTTGACTACTAGGAGGGACACTTGGCACCCAGAGGCCGCCAGCATCCCTCCCCGAGCCGTTCCGGGTTCAGCTCTTGGAACCCTTGCGGATCCAGGCTTCAAGCTGGTGCGGACGCAGGCTGTCGTAATCTTCGAACGGCTGATGGATCCAGGGGTTCGTCGGCAGCTTTTCGACATAGTAGTCGGGCGTCGCCTGGGAATGCCCCTTCCACCACAGCACGGCGCTGCGCAGTTCGGTAATGTCCGCGAACTGGCTCTTCAGGTGGTCATAGACCTTGCTGAACGTCTTGCCGGTATCGACCATGTCGTCCACCAGCAACACCCGCCCGGACAAGGTGCCGCGCGTAATGGTGATGAACTGGGCGATATCCATGTCGCCTTGCTTCGTGCCGGCCGCTTCGCGGTAGCTGCTCGTAGCCAGGATACCCAGCGGCACATCGAAAATACGGGACATTACGTCACCGACGCGCATACCGCCGCGCGCCAGACAAAGAATCTTGTCGAACTTCCATCCCGATTGATGCACCTGCAAGGTAAGGCGTTCGATCAAGCGGTTGTAATCGTCCCACGTCACCCACAGATGGCTGTCATCATTGGTCGGCGTGCTCATAGGCAAGCATCTCCTGCTTAAAGATACGAAAAGGCCGCCGCCGGTATGAGACCGGCGGCGGCCTTTGGAATATTAACCCGATGTCAGCCCTTCAGGGGGTGACGCAGGACAATGGTTTCATTGCGATCAGGGCCGGTCGACACGAGGTCGATCGGCACGCCGCAGACTTCGGCAACGCGCTCGAGGTAGCGACGGGCCGCTTCGGGCAGCTTGTCGTACTCGGTGATGCCGACGGTGGATTCCGACCAGCCCGGCAGCTCTTCGAGCACCGGCTGCGCCTGGGCGACCGCGTGGGCGCCGTAAGGCAACACGTCGCGGAATTCGCCGTTGACACGGTAGCCGACACCCAACTGGATGGTTTCCAGACCGTCCAGCACGTCCAGCTTGGTGATGCACAGGCCGGAAATGCCGTTCAGGCGGACCGAGCGCTTCAGCGCGGCGCCATCGAACCAGCCGCAACGACGCGGACGGCCGGTGACCGAACCGAATTCCTTGCCGATGGTCGCCAGGCGGGTACCGATCTCGTCGACCAGTTCGGTCGGGAACGGGCCCGAGCCGACGCGCGTCGTGTAGGCCTTGGTGATGCCCAGGACGTAATCCAACTGCTGCGGGCCCACACCCGCGCCAGCCGACGCCGCGCCAGCGACGCAATTGCTGCTGGTGACGAAGGGGTAGGTGCCGTGGTCCACATCCAGCAACGCGCCTTGCGCGCCCTCGAACAGAATGCGCTTGCCTTCCTGCTGCATGGCATACAGGTTGCTGGACACGTCCTTGACCATCGGAGCGATGGCGGGAGCCAGCGCCATGGCCTGATCACGCACTTCGTCGGCGGAAACCGCTTCGGCGCCCAGGTACTTGGTCAGCACGAAGTTGTGGTAATCCAGCACTTCGGCGAGCTTCTCGTCGAACAGCGAAGGATTGAACAGGTCCTGCACGCGCAATGCGCGGCGGGCAACCTTGTCCTCGTACGCCGGGCCGATGCCACGACCGGTCGTGCCGATCTTGCCTTCGCCCTTGCGCGCTTCGCGCGCCTTGTCGATGGCCACGTGGTACGGCAGGATCAGCGGGCAGATTTCGGAAATCTGCAGGCGCGAGCGCACGTCCAGGCCAGCAGCCTCCAGCTCTTCGATTTCCTTGAGCAGGGCTTCCGGAGACAGCACGACGCCGTTGCCGATAAAGCAGGTGACGCCGGGATGCATGATGCCGGACGGGATCAGGCGAAGAATCGTCTTCTTGCCATTGATCCACAGCGTATGGCCGGCATTGTGACCGCCCTGGAAGCGGACCACGCCTTGGACGGATTCCGCCAGCCAATCGACGATCTTGCCTTTGCCCTCGTCACCCCATTGAGTGCCGATTACGACTACGTTCTTGCTCATGTTACGAATCAATATCGAGTTTCTCGGGAAATCCGGAAATCTCCCCGCGGCCCTCTTGTTGCCAAGAGGGAGTTAGTCACAGCGTTCTGACCGTCCAGGCGCCATCCTGCAGCGCCAGCTCGCGATCGCAAACGAATTCGTCCTGATCCTGCTCGTGACCGGGCAATACCTGAACGACAATCTCCCCTGACCGGCGCAGGCGGCGAACCGCCTCGGTCAGGGCGGGGGCCTGCCCCCAAGGCGCGCGAACTGCACGCGCCCGTTCCGCTGGCGGCAGACCTGCCGCCAGTTTGCGTAAATCCAAACTGAAACCGGTAGCTGGACGGGCCCGGCCAAATGCCCGGCTGACGTCGTCATAGCGGCCACCGCTGACCAGTGCGTCGTGCCAGCCTTCCGCATACAGCGCGAACTTCACGCCGGAGTGGTAGCCATAGCCTCCCACATCGGCCAAGTCGACACTGAACGCGACATTCGGCATCGCATCCACCACCACCTGCAAGGCATCCAGCGCCACCGCGACACCCGGCAACAGGGGCAGATCGCGACGCGCCGCCTTCAGCACTTCCGCGCCGCCATACAGATTCGGCAGCAACTGCAGCGCCTTCAGCGTTTCATCCCGCATGCCCGGCGCGCGCTGGGCCAGCTCACCCAGGCCTGGCACGTCTTTCTCGCGCAGCAAGCGGATGATTTCCTGCGATACCGCCACGGCCGCCGGATCCGACTCCAGGATGGCGCGAACCACGCCCGAATGGCACAAGTCCAGACGGGGGTTGCGCACTCCAGCGATCGCCACCGTTTCCAGCACGAGCTGGATGATCTCCAGGTCGGCTTCAAAACCGGCATGGCCGTAGATCTCGGCACCGATCTGCAACAGCTCGCGGCTGGACAGCAGGTCCGCCGGACGGGCGTGCAACACGTTGCCGCAATAGCACAGGCGGGTCACGCCGGCGCGGTTCAACAAGTGCGCATCAATGCGCGTGACCTGAGGAGTCATGTCCGCCCGCACGCCCAGCGTGCGGCCGGTCAGCTGGTCGACCAGCTTGCACGTGCGCAGATCCAGATCGCTACCGGTGCCGGACAGCAATGAATCAATGTATTCGACCAGGGGCGGCGCGACCAGCTCGAAGCCGTAAGTACGGTACAAATCGAGAAGTTCGCGGCGCAGTTCCTCGATGCGCCGGGCCTCTGCCGGAAGTACGTCGGCAAGGCTCTCGGGCAGCAACCAGTTACCCATGAATGTT
Organism: Achromobacter sp.; assembly: GCF_057314935.1. NCBI lineage: Bacteria > Pseudomonadati > Pseudomonadota > Betaproteobacteria > Burkholderiales > Alcaligenaceae > Achromobacter > Achromobacter sp. The sequence continues at coordinate 16,350 of NZ_DBHKZA010000081.1, read as the reverse complement.
TACCTGATGAACGCCAAGTGATGCGTGGGCGTCGCCCAAACGAAAAAGCGGCTGAGGGGGCGTAAGCCCGCTCAGCCGCTGCGGAATGTTTTCTAGCTTACGCGGTATTGTACATGAGTCAGCGGGCAGCGCCAGCCGGGATGACGGGTGGACGGCGCTGTCCCCAATTGCCGACAAACCCGGAACCGCCGCCCTTCGCGCCAGTAAAAAGCCCCTTGGATTTCCAAGGGGCTTTTCGTTCCGCTACGCGCGCCGGGTTACTTGGCCGGTACGGTGACCGGTGCCAGCGCTGCGCCAGCCGGGTCCTTCATGAACTGGAAGAAGCTGGAGCTGGGGTCGACCACCAGCACGTCGCCCGGCTTCGAGAACGAAGCACGGTAGGCTTCCAGGCTCTTGTAGTACGTGTAGAACTGCGGATTCTTGCCGTAGGCCTGCGCGTAGATCGATGCCGCGGCGGCATCGCCCTCACCCATGATGCCCTGGGCCTTGGCATACGCCTGGGCCACAATGACTTCACGTTGGCGGTCGGCCTCGGCGCGGATCTTCTCGCCTTCGGCGGCGCCGATGGAACGCAGCTCGTTGGCGACGCGCGTACGCTCCGCTTCCATGCGGCGATACACCGATTCCGAAATTTCCGGCGCGAATTCGATACGGCGCAGACGAACGTCGACGATCTGCACGCCCAGAGGCTCGGCGCGCTTGGCCACGTTGGTCAGGATCTCGGCCATAATCTTGTCGCGTTCGGTCGAGACCACGTCACGCACCGTGCGCACGTTGACCGAAGCGTTGAGTGCGTCGCGGATGAGCGCTTGCAGGCGCTCTTGCGCCACGCGCTCGTTGCCGCCCGTCGACACGTAGTATTGGCGGGGATCCGCAATACGCCACTTGACGTAGGAATCGATCAGCAGGTTCTTCTTTTCGGAAGTCTGGATGCGTTCGGCTTCGTTGGTTTCGATGGTCAGAACGCGCTTGTCGAGCGTGACGACGTTCTGGAACGGCGGCGGGGCCTTGAAATACAGGCCGGGTTCACTGATGGTCTTGCGCACTTCACCCAGCGAGAACACCAGGGCGTAGTCGCGCTCGCGCACGACGAAGACGCAGGAAGACAGGGCGGCCAGCACGATGAGCAGGCCGACCAGGATGGGCATAAAACGTTGCATGATCAGAACTCCTCCGGGTTAGCGCGACGTACGGTCGCGGGGCAGCGTGTTGCTATTGCTGCTGCCGGAAGACTGGGGCACCGGAACCGCGCCGCTACGCAACGGCGGTTGGACCGGCGGACTGATCAACGCAGGCGAACCCGGGTTGCCGACACTGGACTTGCTGCCGTCTTGAGCGGCCAGATGCATGATCTTGTCCAAGGGCAGGTACAACATGTTGTTGTTGCTCTTGGTGTCGACCATGACCTTGCTGGCGCGCGTGAAGATGTCCTGCATGCTTTCCAGATACATGCGCTGGCGCATGACCTGCGGCGCCTTCTCGTATTCACCGAGAATGCTGGTGAAGCGCGAAGTATTACCTTGGGCGTCGCCAACGACCTTGGCCTTGTAGCCTTCGGCCTGCTCGGTCATGCGCGAAGCCTGGCCACTGGCCAGCGGCACGACCTGATTGGCGTAAGCCTGGCCTTCGTTGATCTGGCGCTCGCGGTCCTGGCCTGCCTTGACGGCGTCGTCGAAGGCGGCTTGCACCTGCTCGGGCGGCTGCACGTTCTGGATGGCGACCGTGCTGACCTGGACGCCGCTCTGGTAGCGGTCAAGGATTTGCTGCATCAGCGCCTGCACTTGCGTGGCAACCGTCGTACGGCCTTCGTACAGCACGAAGTCCATCGACTGCTTGCCCACGACTTCGCGCATGGCCGTTTCAGAGGCCTGGCGGACGGATTCGTCCGGGTCGCGCGTCATGAAGAGGTAGTCCGGCGCGCCGTCGGCGCGCAGGCGATACTGAACGACGAACTGCATATCGACGATGTTCTCGTCCGTCGTGAGCATCAGCGCTTCAGGCAGCACCTTGTTGCGCGAACCGCCGCGGAAACCGACTTCGAACGTGCGCAACTGCGACACGTTGACGATTTCCTGGCTTTGAATGGGATACGGCAGGCGCCATTGGAAACCGGCCTGCGACGTGCTCTTGTACTTGCCGAACTGGGTCACAACCGCGACCTGGCCTTCTTGCACGATGTAGAAGCCGCTTGCCGCCCAGATGCCCACGGCCACCAGGGCGATGACGCCCAGGCCGATGCGCGCGCCACGCGGCGAAGGCGGCGTCATGCCGCCACGGTTGCCGGGGCGGTTGTTACCACCGCCACCGCCCTTGCGACCGAACAGGGATCCGATGCGATTATTGAAATCGCGCCAGACCTCGTCCAGGTCGGGAGGGCCGTCTCCATTGCCTTGAGGCCGCTTCGGCGGCGGCTCGGAGCCATTGTTGTTCCCACGACCCCAACCGGGGTCATTCAGATTGAAGAGTTTGATAATTCGCGGCATTGTTTCCCACAATCTGTCCGGTCTCCGCAATTGCCCCGCGCAACGCATCCAGACCGGCGCGCTCGGTGGCGCTTACAAATACTCGCGCAATCGTACCATGTGCATCGCGCTCCACCCGGGGTTCCAATCCAGCCCGGTCAATCTTGTTGTATACCAGAATGGTCGGAACGGCGGAGGCGCCGATTTCGGCGAGGACCTTGTTGACTTCAAAAATCTGTTCATCGCGCTGCGGACTGGCCGCATCGACCACGTGCAGCAACAGATCCGCGTGCACCGTCTCTTCCAGCGTCGCCCGAAACGCGGCGATCAGGTCATGAGGCAGGTCGCGAATGAATCCGACCGTGTCGGATATCACAACGTTCCCCGCGCCCTCGATCCATATGCGGCGCGTTGTCGTGTCCAGGGTGGCGAATAGCTGGTCGGCGGCGTAGGTGTCCGCGCGCGTCAGCGCGTTGAACAACGTGGACTTGCCGGCGTTGGTGTAACCCACGAGCGACACCGACAGCGCGCCACCTCGCGCCCGCGCGCGACGCTGGGTCACACGCTGGCGTTCAACGCGATCCAGCCGCTCGCGCAGCGTCTTGACCTTGGCGCCGATCATGCGGCGGTCCATTTCAAGCTGGGATTCGCCGGGGCCGCGCATCCCGATACCGCCGCGCTGACGTTCCAAGTGGCTCCACATGCGCGTCAGGCGCGTGGACAGATGCTGCAACTGCGCGAGTTCGACCTGCAGCTTGCCTTCGTGGCTCTTGGCACGCAGCGCGAAGATGTCCAGGATGAGCGCGACGCGGTCCACCACGCGCAAGTTGAAGACGCGCTCCAGGTTGCGTTGTTGGGCGGGCGACAAGGGCTGATCGAACAAGACGATGTCGGCGAGCAGGGCCTGCGACATCGCGACGCCCTCGTCCGCCTTGCCGGAACCGATGAAGAACTTGGCGTCGGGCCGGTCGCGCCGGGCGGTCAAGGTGCCGACGACTTCCGCGCCCGCGCCCTTGGCCAGCATGGCAAATTCCTCGGCATGGGCCGTGAAGTCTGGATCGCCCAGATCCACGCTGATAATCAGAGCGCGCATACATGCACCATATTGGAGCCAAAGCGAAAATGCCCGCCGACGTCATCCGTCTGGCGGGCAAAAAAAGGTACAGCTGGAGCGAGATTACTCAGCAGGGACTTCCACCTGGAAATTCACGGCGCGGGCGGGAACGACGGTGGAAATGGCATGCTTGTAGACCATTTGCGTAACCGTATTGCGCAACAGCACCACGTACTGGTCAAAAGATTCGATTTGCCCTTGAAGCTTGATACCGTTCACCAAGTAAATCGACACGGGCACATGATCCTTGCGCAGCGTGTTCAGGAACGGATCTTGCAGAGTTTGCCCTTTATTGCTCATTGGCCAGGCTCCATTTGTTTGTTATTGAGTGATGATGTGCTTTTTTGTACTGGTGGAGCACACCGAAATACGTACTCTACAGGGTTTTCCCGGCCCGTGCTACTTGGCCGGGAGGCAAAAGTGACACCAGAGTTTTCAAGCTGAAAAGCCCCTGACCATCACGCTTGCAGGACCTCCGCGAGCCCCTTCAGAAGCAGGTCTACCTGCTCGTCCGTGCCCACGGTAATGCGGAGAAACTGATCGATGCGCGCATGACGGAAATGGCGCACGATGATGCTGCGCTCGCGCAAGGCGGCGGCCAGACCCGAAGCGTCTTTGGAGGGGTGCCGCGCGAACACGAAATTCGCAGCCGACGGCAGCACTTCAAAGCCCAGCGACTCCAGGCCCGCCGTCATCCGCGACCGGGTTTCGATCACGGCTTGGCGAGTCTTCTCAAAGTACTCTGTATCTTCCAATGCCGCCACTGCGCCGGCCGATGCCAGGCGGTCAATGGGGTAGGAGTTGAAACTGTTCTTTACGCGGTCCAGCCCGTCGATGAGTTCGGCGCTGCCCACGGCAAAGCCTACGCGCAGCCCGGCGAGCGACCGCGACTTGGACAAGGTCTGCACGACCAGCAGGTTGTCGTAGCGCGCGACCAGGCCCACGGCCGATTCACCACCGAAATCCACATAGGCTTCGTCGACCACGACGACGGCGTCGGGATTGCCCGCGACGATGCGCTCGACCTCGGCCAGGCTGAGTGCGCGGCCCGTAGGGGCATTGGGGTTCGGGAAAATGATGGCGCCGGCCTGCCCGCGGGCGCTGGGCAGGTAGTCTTCCACGTCGATGCGGAAATCCGCCGTCAGCGGCACGGTTTCGTATTCGATGCCGTACAGGCCGCAGTAGACCGGGTAGAAGCTGTAGGTGATGTCCGGAAAGCGCAGCGGACGTTCATGCTTGAGCAGCGCCAGGAACACGTGCGCCAGCACCTCGTCGGAGCCGTTGCCCACGAACACCTGGCCCGCCTGCACCCCCATCGTCGCCGCGATCGTCTGGCGAAGGCGGTCGGACGACGGATCCGGGTACAGCTTGAGCGTGTCGTCGCAGGCGGCGCGAATGGCATCGAGCACCTTGGGCGATGGCCCGTAAGGATGCTCGTTGGTATTCAGCTTGATCAGGTTCTGAAGCTTGGGCTGCTCGCCCGGAACATACGGACTGAGCGTCCCGACCACGGGACTCCAGAAACGGCTCATGGATCAGCTTTCCTGCGCGTAGGGGTTGTGCGAAGACTTGAATTCGATGCGCAAAGGCGTACCGGCCAGATCGAACGCATTGCGGAAACGCGTTTCCAGATAGCGGCGATACGAATCCGGGATGGCATCCAGCGCATTGCCGTGGATGACCACCAGCGGCGGGTTCTGACCGCCCTGGTGCGCATAGCGCATCTTGGGACGGAAGATGCCCTTGCGGGGCGGCTGCTGCTGCTCGATGGCGGCCTGCAGTTCACGCGTCAGCTTGGGCGTGGACAGCTTGGCGAACGCCGCGGCATGCGCCGAATTGATGGACTTCAAGAGCGGCTTGATGCCCTGCCCGCGCAATGCCGAAATGGTGTGCATGCGCGCGAACGACAGGAACCGCAGCTTGCGCTGGAATTCGCGTTCGATGCGTTCCTTTTCCTCGCCGTCCAGGCCATCCCACTTGTTGATGGCCACCACGACGGCGCGGCCGGTTTCCAGCACGAAACCCGCGATGTGGGCATCCTGCTCGGAAATCTCGGTGTGCGCATCCAGCATCAGCAGCACGACGTTGCTGGCCTCGATGGCCTGCAGCGTCTTGATGACGGAGAATTTTTCAACGGCCTCGAACACCTTGCCGCGCTTGCGCAAGCCGGCCGTGTCGATCAGCGTGTAGCGACGGCCGTCGCGGTCGAAATCGATCTCGATGGCGTCGCGCGTCGTGCCCGGCAAGTCGAACGCGATCACGCGTTCTTCGCCCATCAAAGTATTGATGAGCGTCGATTTGCCGACGTTCGGACGGCCCACGATCGCCAGCTTGATGCGGTGGTCGTGATCGCCTTCTTCGAAGACTTCTTCTTCGACAGGCGGCTCGGCCAGGTCTTTCAGCGCCAGTTCGATCAGATCGACGATGCCGTCGCCGTGCGCCGCCGAAATCGGATAGGGTTGGCCCAAGCCCAGCTCGTGGAACTCGGAGATGGCCGGGCCCAGACCCATGCCTTCCGCCTTGTTCACCGCCAACAGCACGCGCTGCTGGCCGGACTTGCGCAGCAACTGCGCGATTTCGTGGTCGTGCGCATTGATGCCGGCGCGGGCGTCCACCAGGAACACCACCACGTCCGCCTCGGCGATGGCCTGCCGGGTCTGGCGGGCCATTTCCAGCAGGATGCCGTCTTTGGCGACGGGCTCGAAACCGCCGGTATCGATAGCGATGAACGGGATCTCGCCTACCCTGCCCTCACCGTAATGGCGATCGCGGGTCAGGCCGGAAAAATCGGCCACCAACGCGGCGCGCGATCGCGTCAGGCGGTTGAAAAGGGTCGACTTCCCCACATTGGGGCGACCGACCAGGGCAACGACAGGCTTGAAAGACACGGTGTAAGGCTTTGTTCTATAGGTTTTAGTTGGCGCCGATCATGACGAGATTGCCATTGCCCGTCTGGACCAGCACACCTTGGGGGGTGGTTTGCGGCGGCGAAACGACGGCGCCTCCACCCACGGACAGCCGTGCCATCAGGCTGCCATCACTACGCGACAGGAAGTGCACATAGCCTTCCAGGTCGCCAACTGCAAGCGCACCGCCCAGCATAGCCGGTGCCGTCACTTGGCGGTTCTTCAGCGCCGCCTGCTTCCAGAGATTGCCGCCATTATCCAGCGCAAACGCGCTGACGACGCTGTTCTGGTCCGCCGCAAAGGCGAAACGGTCGTCCAGCGACACGCCGCTGACGCTGGAGAAATCCTTGGCCCACAACGGGCGGCCGCCCGCCGTGACGTCAAAGCAGACGATACGCCCTTGGTAGGCAACCGCGCAAAGGAGATTTCCCGCGATGCGCGGCGCGCCGACGACGTCGGTCAGGCGTTCGAGGTCGCTGGCGCCCTTCGGCGTCGCCACCGTGCCTTCCCACTGCACGTTGCCGCTGTCGGAGGCGATCGCCATCAGCTTGCCGCCCGGCAGGCCGGTGATGACCAGGCCTTCTGCCAATACCATCTGCGACACGCTGCGCAATGCCAGCGAGGGGCCGGGGCGCTGCACGTTCCAGACGCGCTCGCCGCTGTTGGCGTCGAACGCCTGGATGCGATAGTCGCCGCTGCGGACCACCACGATGCCATAACCCACCACCGGGGGGATCGTGACGTCGCTGGTGGCGCGGACCTTCCACTTCACCTTGCCGTTGTCGTCGAAGGCGATCACGTCGCCGTCGGGGGAAGCGACCGCAGTGGTGGTGCCGTCGCTGCCGGCGCCTGCCGACAGCTTGCCGTCGGTCTTGGCCTTCCACAGGGGACGGCCGCTTTGCAGGTCGAACTTGCCTACCGAGCCGTCCGGCGTGGCGGCGTAGACGGCGCTGCCCAGGACCGTGGGCGCGAAGCCCAGGCCGGAACCGCTGCCGATCGACGTCGACCAGACCTGGTGGACAGACATGCCGGCCTTGTACTCGGTCAGCGGCGCGGGATCGTAACGGCCGTCATCGTGCGAAAACAAGCCGCATCCGCCCAGTGCAAGCAAGCTTGCCAGGCAAACGGCGCCACGCCACGTACGACCAGGTGCAAATTTACGCATTACAGTCACGCTCCGCTCAAGGCATCCAATTTCAGTTGCACAACCTGGGTCATCGGATTCGCCGTGCCCAGGCCATCAATGGCGCTTTGCCATGCCGCGCGCGCTTCCTCGCGCTTGCCCTGCGCGGCGAGGATATCGCCGCGGCGGTCCGCGAACAAGGCGGCGAAGGCGGCCGGCGGATTGTTCAGTTGCGCAAGCGCGGGGTCATATTGCTTCTGATCCAGCAGCATGCCGGCCAGGCGCAGGCGCGCCACGGCTTGCATGGCCGGGTTCTTGCCTTGCGCGGCCAGCCATTCCAGCTGTTCACGGGCACCGGCCTCATCCTTCTGGGCCTGCAGGGCCTGCGCCGCAACCAGCGCGCCGCGGGCGGCGTAGCCGGTAGCCGGGTATTGGTCACGCAGCGTGGCGGCGGCGGTCTTGATGCGCACCGAGGAATCGGCGCCGCCCAGGCGGGCCGCGTCTTCCAGCGCTTCGAAGTAGCCCATGGCCTGATTGGCGCGGTGCGATTCGTAGGCCTTCCAGCCCCACCAACCGCCCCAGGACAGCGCAACGACGGCAAACAGCGTGACGACCAGCGTCCCGTAACGGGCCCACCACGCCTTGATTGCGTCCAGTTTTTCCTGTTCTTCGAGATCGTATGCCATGCCTTAACCCTTGTTGTTCAGTACCGCAGCCAGATCCTTCAGCGGGACCTGCTGCTGCGCCGCGTCGCCCTGGGCGTCCGCACGCAAATATTTGACGCTGGCGGTCTGCGACGCGACTTCATCGGCGCCAAGAATAACCGCAACTTTGGCGCCGCTGGCATCCGCGCGCTTGAATTGGGATTTGAAGCCAGCCGAACCGGCATGCACGACCACCGACAGGCCGGCGTCGCGCAGGTCTTCGCCGACCCGGGCGGCCAGGCGCTGGGCCTCTTCGCCCTGGTGCACGACATAGACCTCGCATTCCGCCGGGGCGTCCAGCTGCACGCTCTGTTCCCAGAGGTCCAGCAGGCGCTCCATGCCGATCGCGAAACCGACCGCGGGCGCATGCTTGCCGCCCAGCAGTTCGACCAGGCCGTCGTAGCGGCCGCCGCCGCAGACCGTGCCCTGGGAGCCCAGGCGGTCGGTAACCCACTCGAAAACGGTCAGGTTGTAGTAGTCAAGGCCGCGCACCAGGCGCGGGTTCAGGCTGTATTCGATGCCGGCGTCCGTCAGGCGCTGGCACACGCCGTCGAAGTGCGCGCGGGATTCTTCGCCGAGGAAATCGAACAGGCGCGGAGCGCTGTTGGCCATTTCCTGCATGGCGGGGTTCTTAGTATCCAACACGCGCAGCGGGTTGGTGTACAGGCGGCGCTGGCCGTCTTCGTCCAAGATGTCGCGGTGCTTTTCCAGGTGCTCGATCAAGGCGGCGCGGTGCGCGGCGCGCTCGGCGGGCTGGCCCAGGGAGTTCAGCTCCAGGCGCACATCCTTCAGCCCCAGCAGCTTCCACAGACGGGCCAGCATGACGATCAGTTCAGCGTCCACGTCGGGGCCGGCAAAGCCCAGGGCTTCGACGTCGATCTGGTGGAACTGGCGGTAGCGGCCGCGCTGCGGGCGTTCGTGGCGGAACACGGGGCCGATCGAGTAGACGCGTTGCGGGCGGTCGTAGAGCATGTTGTGCTCGATCGAGGCGCGCACGATGCCGGCCGTCATCTCGGGGCGCATCGTCAACGATTCGCCGTTCAATGCGTCGGTAAAGGTGTACATCTCTTTTTCGACGATGTCGGTCACTTCGCCGATGCCGCGCGTGAACAGGCGCGTATGCTCAAGCACGGGCGTACGCACGTTGCGATAGCCATAGCCGCGCAGCCAGCCGCGCACGATTTCCTCGAACTGTTCCCAGCGGGCGCTCGGCCCGGGCAACACGTCATTCATGCCGCGTATGGCGGCCACTTTCTGGAAAGCTTGAGTCATCTTGATCATGCCGCATCACGCGCCTGCCGGCGCGCCCGCGGCTACACCCTTTCTTTTAATGAGAGGCGAGCGCGCCGTAACGGCGCGCCACGTAGTCTTCGACGATGGCCTGGAACTCTTCGGCGATATGGTCGCCTTTGAGCGTGACCGTGCGTTCCCCGTCCACGAATACCGGCGCCGCGGGCACTTCGCCCGTTCCCGGCAGACTGATTCCGATATCGGCATGGCGGCTTTCGCCCGGCCCATTGACCACACAGCCCATGACCGCGACGTTCATGCTTTCGACGCCCGGATACTGCGCCTTCCAGACCGGCATCTGACGGCGCAGATAGGACTGGATGCTATCGGCAAGTTCCTGGAAGAACGTGCTGCTGGTGCGGCCGCAACCTGGGCACGCCACGACCATCGGCGTGAACGCGCGCAGGCCCATCGTCTGCAGGATTTCCTGCGCCACGACGGCTTCGCGGCTGCGGTCGCCGCCGGGTTCCGGCGTGAGCGAAATACGGATGGTGTCGCCGATGCCCTGCTGCAGCAGCACGGCCAGCGCGGCGGTGGAGGCCACGATGCCTTTGCTGCCCATGCCGGCTTCGGTCAATCCCAGGTGCAGGGGGTAGTCGCAACGGGCGGACAGGTCGCGGTAGACGGCGATCAGGTCCTGGACGTGGCTGACCTTGCACGACAGGATGATGGCGTCGCGCCGCAGGCCGAGCTCTTCGGCGCGCTGCGCGTTGGTGATGGCCGACACGACCAGCGCGTCGCGCATCACGGCCTGGGCCTCCCAGGGCTGCGCGCGGCGGCTGTTTTCGTCCATCTTGCGCGCCATCAATTCGTGGTCCAGGCTGCCCCAGTTCACGCCGATGCGCACGGGCTTGTCGTAGCGGCAGGCCACTTCGATCATCTGGGCGAAATTGTCGTCGCGCCGCTTGCCGCCGCCCATGTTGCCGGGGTTGATCCGGTACTTGGACAGCGCCTGCGCACATTCGGGAAACTGCGTCAGCAGCTTGTGGCCGTTGTAGTGAAAATCGCCCACCAGCGGCACGTTCACGCCCATGCGGTCGAGCTGCTCGCGGATGGCGACCACCTCTCGGGCCGCCTCGGGCGTATTCACCGTGATCCGCACCAGTTCAGAGCCGGCCAACGCCAGCTCTTTGACCTGGATCGCCGTGGCGATGGCGTCCGCAGTGTCGGTGTTGGTCATGGACTGCACCACGACGGGGGCGTCGCCGCCCACCATCACGATGCGATCGCCCCACTTCACCGCCACCGAACGCGTGGCGCGGCGCAGCGCGGCCCCCACGGAGGGAGGCGGCGCATCCTGGCAAGGCAAAGAAGAATCTTGCATCGGTGGAACCGGGTTACTTGGTCGGCTTCTGCAGCCAGTCGAACGGCAGCCATTGCTGCGGCAACCAGCCCTGCCAGAAGGCATACGCCACGCCGGCGGCCAGCACCAGCACAATGGCGATGAGCCATCCCCAGGAGGTCGAGGACGAACGGTCGTCATCGGCGCTGGACTGAGGGATGGAATGCGCCGAATGCAGGGCACCCGGGCTCAGCTTCACCGGACCGGTGACGCGGGCCTTGGGGTCCAGCGAATCGACGATGGCCTGCGAATCCGCGCCTAGCAGGCGCGCGTAATTGCGGACCAGGCCGCGCAGGGAAACGCCCGTGGGCAGGTCCGCCCACGCTTCGTTTTCAAGGGCTTCGATCTGCTTCGTGGAAAACTTGATGCGGCTGGACACTTCATCGAGCGACCAGCCTTTGGACTGGCGCAGCGCGCGCAATGCCGAGCCCACGTTGCCCGCAGCGCTTGCGGGCGTTTCAGAAACTGCAGAAGCGAAATCCTGCGTCATGCATGCACCTGTTTAATTGGTATGGTCTGGCGCTGTGCGGCGTTGCGCTCGGTAATCCGAGTGCGGTCCCGCACTTCTCCGGCCAGTTGACCACAAGCTGCATCGATATCGTCGCCCCGGGTCTTGCGCACGGTCGTGATGATGCCCGCGTCCATCAGGCGCTGCGCGAACACCTTGACGCGCGCAGAGTTGGAACGTTTCAGGCCCGACTCGGGGAAGGGGTTGAACGGAATCAGATTGAGCTTGCAGCGCAGCTGGCGTGCAATTTGGATCAGTTCCTTGGCGTGCTGGTCGGTGTCGTTGATGCCGTCCAGCATGCAATATTCAAACGTGATGAAGTCGCGCGGGGCGAACGCCAGATAGCGTTCGCAAGCCGCCAGCAGCTCCTTCAACGGGTACTTCTTGTTCAGCGGCACCAGCTCGTCGCGCAGCGCATCGTTGGGCGCATGCAGCGAGACGGCCAGCGCCACCGGACAGTCCTGCGACAGGCGGTCCATCATGGGGACGACGCCCGACGTGGACACCGTGACGCGGCGGCGCGACAAGCCATAGGCGTTGTCGTCCAGCATCAGTCGCAGCGCCGGCAGGACCTGGTCGTAGTTGAGCAGCGGTTCGCCCATGCCCATCATGACCACGTTGCTGATGACGCGCGTATCTTCGGTGGCTTTGGCGCTTTCCAGGCGGGCGGTGCCGATGTCGGCTTCCAGCACGCGCTTGGCCCACCACAGCTGGCCGATGATTTCGCTGGTTTTCAGGTTGCGGTTGAAGCCCTGATGCCCGGTCGAGCAAAAACGGCAGTTCACCACGCAGCCGGCCTGGCTGGAAATGCAGAGGGTGCCGCGATCGTCTTCGGGGATGAAGACGGTTTCGATGGCATTGCCCTGGCCCACATCGAACAGCCACTTGCGCGTGCCGTCGGTCGAGCGCTGCTCGATATTGACGGGCAAGGCCTCGATGCGGCAGTGCGATGCGAGCTGGCCGCGGAATTCGCGGGCCAGATCGGTCATGGCGTCGAACGAATCGGCGCCACGCTGGTGCATCCAGCGTTGCAGCTGACGGGCGCGAAAAGGCTTGCCGCCCCACTGCCCGACAAGTTCGGACAGGGCGGAGCCATCCAGCCCCAGCAAATTGATTCGTTCGACGGATTCCATGACCTGGGTAACGCTAAAAATCTAAAACGATGCTTTCGCGAAAATCAACGGCTGTGGATGTTGATTTCGGGGAAGAAGAAAGCGATTTCGACAGCAGCCGTTTCCGGAGCGTCGGAGCCGTGGACGGCGTTGGCGTCGATGCTGTCGGCGAAATCGGCGCGGATGGTGCCGGGAGCGGCCTTCTTCGGGTCCGTGGCGCCCATCAGGTCGCGGTTCTTCAGGATGGCTTCTTCACCTTCCAGCACTTGCACGAAGACCGGGCCCGAGATCATGAAATCGACCAGGTCCTTGAAGAAGGGGCGTTCCGAGTGCACGGCGTAGAAACGCTCGGCGTCGGCGCGCGACAGTTGGGCCAGGCGGGCGGCGATGACCTTCAGGCCGGCTTGCTCGAAGCGGCCGACGATCTGGCCGATGACGTTCTTGGCGACGGCGTCGGGCTTGATGATCGAGAGGGTGCGTTGGATGGACATAAGAACTCCGAAAGCTGATTTCTGACTGGTTTCTGATGAATTGCCTGGCGTGGCTCTGCACTTGTCGGTGTCACCCTTGAAGTGTCATCGCGCGATTGGCGCACAGGCGGTCCGGGTTGTTTGAACAGTTCTGTTGAACGCTCCGGGCCGTCCTGAACCACATGGCCAAGGCAGGGATTCGACACTGCCGACCGATCGGACGCGCCCTCAATTCTGCTTCGGATTTCTGAAACGCGCACTTTTCCGTGTGCATTTCCGAAGGAATCCTTAATGAATTCAGGGACTTCTAAAAGGTTTACAGTAACCCGGTATTCTAACACGCTGAGAAGACCGCATTACATCTTAAAATGAGCGGTTTGCTGCCCGTATCCCTACCCCGGGCGCCCTGTTTGCCGGAACCCTGTAATGACTCAAGCCGCTCCCCCGAACGCCGCGAATCCCGCGAGCGACACCCCGGAACTCTCCAAGAGCTTCGAACCTTCCGAACTGGAATCCCGCTGGTACGCCGAGTGGGACAAGCGCGGGTACTTCACGGCGGGCCAGCACGTAAAAACGGGGACGGAAAGCCAGCCCTATGTCATCCAGTTCCCGCCGCCCAACGTGACGGGCACGCTCCACATGGGCCACGCGTTCAACCAGACCATCATGGACGGGCTGGTGCGCTACCGCCGCATGGCGGGCGACGACACCGTGTTCATTCCCGGCACCGACCACGCCGGCATCGCCACCCAGATCGTTGTTGAAAGACAGCTGGACGCCCAGAAGGTTTCGCGCCACGACCTCGGCCGCGAAAAATTCGTGGAAAAAGTCTGGGAATGGAAGGAAAAGTCGGGCAACGCCATCACCGAGCAGGTGCGCCGCCTGGGCGCCTCGGCCGACTGGCCCCGCGAATACTTCACCATGGACGACCGCATGTCGCGCGGCGTCGTGGAAACCTTCGTGCGCCTGCATAAACAGGGACTGATCTACCGCGGCAAGCGCCTGGTCAACTGGGACCCGAAGCTGCTGACCGCCGTGTCCGACCTGGAAGTCCAGTCCGAAGAGACCGATGGCCACATGTGGCACATCCTCTACCCCTTCGTCGACGGACCGCAGACCATTGTCGACAAGGACGGCCAGACCGTCACGCTGCGCGGCATGACAATCGCCACGACCCGCCCGGAAACGATGCTGGCTGACGGCGCCCTGTGCGTGCATCCCGACGATCCGCGCTACCAGCACCTGATCGGCAAGGAAGTCGAACTGCCGCTGTGCGACCGCAACATCCCCATCATCGCCGACGATTTCGTCGATCCCGAGTTCGGCACGGGTTGCGTCAAAATCACCGGCGCGCACGATTTCAACGATTACGCCTGCGCGATGCGCCATGATCTGCCGCTGATCGTGATCTTCACGCTGGACGCGCACATCAACGAAAACGGCCCCAAGCAGTTCCAGGGCCTGGAGCGCTACGAGGCCCGCAAGGCGGTCGTCGCCCAACTGGATGCCGAAGGCTATCTGGTCAAGATCGAACCGCACAAGATGATGCAGCCCAAGGGCGACCGCACCGGCGTCGTGCTGGAGCCCATGCTGACGGACCAGTGGTTCGTGGCCATGAGCAAGCCGGCCCCGGAAGGCACGCTGAACCCGGGCAAGAGCATCACCGAAGTGGCGCTGGAAGTCGTGGCCGACGGCCGCATCAAGTTCTACCCGGACAACTGGACCACCATCTACAACCAGTGGCTGAACAACATCCAGGACTGGTGCATTTCGCGTCAGCTGTGGTGGGGCCACCAGATCCCGGCCTGGTACTCGGAAGACGGCCAGGTCTTCGTGGCGCACGACGAAGCCGGCGCCATCGAGCAGGCGCGCGCCGCCGGCGTGACGGGCGAGCTCAAGCGCGACCCGGACGTACTGGACACCTGGTTCTCGTCGGGCCTCGTGCCCTTCACGACGCTGGGCTGGCCGGAAAACACGCCGGACCTGCAACGCTACCTGCCCTCCAGCGTGCTGGTCACGGGCTTTGACATCATCTTCTTCTGGGTCGCCCGCATGGTCATGCTGACCACGCACCTGACCGGCCAGATCCCGTTCAAGCACGTCTACGTGCACGGCCTGATCCGCGATGCTGACGGCCAGAAGATGAGCAAGTCCAAGGGCAACACGCTGGACCCGGTCGACCTGATCGACGGCATCGACCTGGACGGCCTGGTCGCCAAGCGCACCTACGGCCTGATGAACCCCAAGCAGGCCGGCGCCATCGAAAAGGCGACGCGCCGCCAGTATCCGGACGGCATCCCCGCCTTCGGCACCGACGCGCTGCGCTTCACGATGGCGGCCTACGCCACGCTGGGCCGCAACATCAACTTCGACCTGAAGCGTTGCGAGGGCTACCGCAACTTCTGCAACAAGCTGTGGAACGCCACCCGCTTTGTGCTGATGAATACCGAAGGCCATGACCTGACGGGCACGGACGCAGGCGAAACCTCGTTCGTCGACCGCTGGATCGTCAGCCAGATGCAGACGCTGGAAGCCGAGGTGGCGCGCGGCTTTGCCGACTACCGCTTCGACAACATCGCCAACGCGCTGTACCGCTTTGTCTGGGACGAATATTGCGACTGGTACCTGGAACTGGCCAAGGTGCAGATCCAGACCGGCACGCCCGCCCAGCAACTGGGTACGCGCCGCACGCTGATCCGCGTGCTGGAATGCGTGCTGCGCCTGGCCCACCCGATCATCCCGTTCATCACGGAGGAACTCTGGCAGAAGGTGTCGGTGGTGGCCGGCAAGCGCAAGGAAGGCGTGGCCGACAGCGTCAGCGTCCAGCCGTATCCGCAAGCCAACCCGGCCGCGGTGGATGCGGCCGCCGAGGCCGACGTGGCCGAGCTCAAGGCGCAGGTGGAAGCCGTGCGCGCCCTGCGCGGCGAAATGAACCTGTCGCCGGCCCAGAAGGTGCCGCTGTGCGCCCAGGGCGACGCGCCCACGCTCACGCGCAACGCGCCGTACCTGGCCGCGCTGGCCAAGCTGAGCCAAGTCGATGTGCTGGACGTCCTGCCGGACGCCGGCGCGCCGGTCCAGGTCGTCGGCGCCAGCCGCCTGATGCTGCACGTCGAGATCGACGTGGCCGCCGAGCGCATCCGCCTGGACAAGGAGATTGCTCGCCTGGAAGGGGAAATCGCCAAGGCCAACGGCAAGCTGTCGAACGCCAGCTTCGTCGAACGCGCCCCGGCGGCGGTCGTCGAACAGGAAAAGGCGCGCATGGCGCAGTTCGGTGAAACCCTGCAGAAGGTGCGTGAACAACGCGCCAAGCTGGGCGACT
>NZ_DBHKZA010000080.1:17830-25867 GCF_057314935.1 Achromobacter sp. | reverse complement strand
GCCGTGGCCGTACGCTCGGTCCAGCCGCCGCCCAGCACCTTGTACAGGGTCACCAGGTTGGACAGCCGCGCCAGGCGCGTGTCGACCAACGCTTGCTGCGAGGAATACAGCGATCGTTGCGAATCCAGCACGCTCAGGTAGTCGTCGATGCCTTGGCGGAAGCGCTGGTCGGACACGTCGTAGGCGCGCTGGTTGGCGTCAACCAGCAGGCGTTGCGCCTGGATCTGGTCGTCCAGCGTGCCGCGGCCAGCCAGGGCGTCCGCCACTTCGCGAAAGCCCGTCTGGATGGACTTTTCGTACTGCGCGACCTGGATGTTCTTCTGCACCTTCGCCAAGTCCAGCCCCGCCAGCAGCGAGCCGCCCGCGAAGATCGGCACCGTGATCTGGGGCACGAAGCTCCAGGCGCCCGAACCGCCTTCGAACAGGCCGCCCAGGCTGGCGCTGGCGGTGCCCGCCTGGCCCGTCAGGCTGATCGTCGGGAAGAACGCGGCACGCGCCGCGCCGATGTTGGCGTTGGCGCCCTTCAACTGGTGCTCGGCGGCGCGGATGTCCGGGCGGCGGGCCAAGAGGTCTGACGGCAGGCCGGCAGGCAAGGTGGTCGGCAGCATGCTGTCGTCCAGCCTGGTGGCCTGATCCAGCGCGGCCGTGATCTCGGGCGACATGGGCTGGCCCACCAGCAGGGTCAGCGCATTACGGTCCTGCGCGGCCTGGCGCGTGTATTGCGACAGGTTGCGCTGGGCCGTGCGCAGCGACACTTCGGCCTGGCTCAGGTCCAGTGCGGTCGACAAACCCTGGTCATAGCTCTGCTGGGTGAGCTTGAAGGAATCTTCCTGGCTCTTCAACGTGTCGCGCGTCAGGCTCAACAGCTCCTGGTCGGCGCGCAGCGTCAGATAGGCATTGGCCACCTCGGCGATCAGCGTCAGCTGGGTCGCCGTGCGGGTTTCGTCCAGCGCCAGATAGGATTCCAGCGCCTTGTCGCTCAGGCTGCGGATGCGGCCGAACAGGTCCAGTTCCCAGGCGGACATGGCGGCGCCCACCTGATAACTGTGGCTGGTCGTGGCCCGGCCGCTGGCGGACAGGTCCGCCGGCGTGCGCTGCGCCGATTCCTGGCCGGCGATGCCTACGCTGGGCATCAGGTCGGCACGCTGGATGCGGTACTGCGCACGCGCGGCTTCCACGTTCAGGGCCGCCACGCGCAGGTCGCGGTTGTTGGCCAGCGACAGGTCGATCAGGTGTTGCAGGAGCGGGTCGCCGAAGAAGTTGCGCCAGCCGATGTCGGCCGTGGACATTCCTTGCGCCGCTTGCGAACCGTCCGCCTTGTAGGCCGGGCCGGTGGGATAGGCGGCGTCGACCGGCGCGTCGGGCCGTTCGTACGTCGGGGCCAGCGAGCAGCCCGCCAGGGCCGCCGCCAGGGAAACAGACAATAAGGTTCTCATCTGAAGTTTCATTACGGTTGTCCTTCGGCGGACACTTCCTGCGGGCCGTTGGCGCTGGTGTCGTGCTTGTCGCGGTTCTCGCTCATGCGCTTGACCTTGAACATGCGCAGCATGATCACGAAGAACGCGGGGACAAAGAAAATGGCCAGGAACGTGCCGGTCAGCATGCCGCCGATCACGCCCGTGCCGATGGCGTTCTGGCTGCCGGAACCGGCGCCCGACGAGATCGCCAGCGGCGTCACGCCCAGGATGAACGCCAGGGACGTCATCAGGATCGGACGCAGGCGCTGGCGGGCGGCGTGGATGGCCGATTCCGTCAGGCTGGCGCCCGCCTCGAAGTGCTCTTTGGCGAACTCCACGATAAGGATGGCGTTTTTGGCCGCCAGCCCCACTGTGGTGAGCAGCCCCACCTGGAAGTACACGTCGTTGGACAAGCCCCGCATCAAGGTCGCCAGCAGCACGCCGATGATCCCCAACGGCACCACCAGCATGACCGCGGTCGGGATGGACCAGCTTTCATACAGCGCCGCCAGGCACAGGAACACCACGATCAGCGAAATGGCGTAGAGCGCCGGCGCTTGCGAACCCGACAGGCGTTCTTCGAAGGACAGGCCCGTCCATTCGAAACCCACGCCGACCGGGAGTTTCGCCGCCAGCCGCTCCATTTCGTCCATGGCCGCGCCCGAGCTGTAGCCCGGCGCCGCCTGGCCCTGGAGGTTGTAGGACGGCACGCCGTTGTAGCGGTTCAGCTTCTGCGGGCCGAAGCTCCACGTCGCTTTCGAGAACGCCGAGAACGGCACCATGTCGCCCGCGTTGTTGCGCACATACCATTTGTTCAGGTCTTCCGGCAGCATGCGCGACGAGGCCTCGCCCTGCGCGAACACCTTCTTCACGCGGCCGCGGTCGATGAAGTCGTTGACATACGACGACCCCCACGCGGTGGCCAGCGTGCTGTTGATGTCCGACACGGCCACGCCGAGCGCGCGCGCCTTCTCGCGGTCGATGTCCAGCTGGTACTGCGGCGCATCTTCGATGCCGTTGGGACGCACGCCGATCAGCACCGGGCTCTTCGCGGCCTCGCCCAGCAGCTGGTTGCGCGCGGCAAGCAGCTTTTCATGGCCCACGCCAGCGCGGTCCATCAGCTGGAAGTCGAAACCGGTCACATTGCCCAGTTCCATCACGGACGGCGGCGGCACCACGAACAGTTGCGCGCGGCGCTCGGTCTTTTTGAAGTGATCGTTGGCGCGTGCCGCCACGGCGCCGGCCTTCAGGCTGGCATCGCCGCGTTCTTCCCAGTCGCGCAGCTTGATGAACAGGATGGACGCGTTCTGGCCGCGGCCGCCGAAGTTGAAGCCGTTGACGGCGAACACCGAGGTCACGGCGTCCTTTTCTTCGGTCAGCAGATACTTCGTGGCGTCGTCGATGACGGCCTTGGTGGCTTCCGCGGTGGCGCCGGCGGGCGTCTGGATCTGGGCGAACAGGATGCCCTGATCCTCGGCCGGCAGGAACGCCGTCGGAATGCGCGTGAACAGCCAGCCCATGGCGATGACCAGCGCCAGGTACACCACCATCAGGCGCTTGGTGCGGTTCAGGCCGCGCGCCACGCTGTTGGCATAGCCGTTGCTGCTGCGTTCGAACGTGCGGTTGAACCAGCCGAAGAAGCCCTTCTTCGTGCCGTGATGGCCCTTCGGGATGGGCTTGAGCAAGGTCGCGCACAAGGCCGGCGTGAAGACGATGGCCACCAGCACCGACAGCACCATCGAGGACACGATCGTGATCGAGAACTGGCGGTAGATCACGCCCGTGGAGCCGCCGAAGAACGCCATCGGGATGAACACGGCGGCCAGCACCATGGCGATGCCGATCAGCGCGCCGGTGATCTGGCCCATGGACTTGCGGGTGGCCTGCTTGGGCGTCAGGCCCTCTTCGGCCATCACCCGCTCGACGTTCTCGACCACCACGATGGCGTCGTCCACCAGCAGGCCGATGGCCAGCACCATGCCGAACATCGTCAAGGTGTTGATGGAATAGCCGAACGCGGCCAGCACGCCGAACGTGCCCAGCAGCACCACCGGCACGGCCAACGTGGGGATGATGGTGGCGCGGAAGTTCTGCAGGAACAGGTACATCACCAGGAAGACCAGGATGATGGCTTCCACCAGCGTCTTGAACACTTCATGGATCGACAGGCTGACGAACGGCGTCGTGTCGTACGGATAGACGACGTCCATGCCCGGCGGGAAATACGGCTTCAGGTTGTTGATGGTGTCGCGCACCGCCTGCGCCGTATCCAGCGCGTTGGCGCCCGGCGCCAGCTTGATCGCCAGGCCCGAGGCGGGCTTGCCGTTGTAGAAGCTGTCGATGGCGTAGGTCTGGCCGCCGAGTTCGATGCGCGAGACATCGCCCAGGCGCACTTGCGAACCGTCGGCATTGACCTTCAGGAGGATACGGCCGAAATCTTCGGCCTTCTCCAGGCGCGACGGCCCGATGATGGTCGCGTTCAGCTGCTGCCCGCGCACGGACGGCAGGCCGCCCAACTGGCCGGACGACACCTGCACGTTCTGTTCCTTGATCGCCGCCACCACGTCGACCGTGGTCAGCCCGTAGTTCACGAGCTTGGCGGGGTCCAGCCAGATGCGCATCGCGTACTGCGAGCCGAACAGCTGGAAGTCGCCCACGCCCTGCGTGCGGCTGATGGGATCCTGGACGTATGACGCGACGTAGTCGGCCAGGTCGTCTTTGGTCATCGTGCCGTCGGTGGACACGAAGCCCGCCACGATCAGGAAGTTCTTCGTGGCCTTGGTGACGCGGATGCCCTGCTGCTGCACTTCCTGCGGCAAGAGCGGCTGCGCCAGCGCCAGCTTGTTCTGCACCTGCACCTGCGCCGTGTCCGGATTGGTGCCTTGCTTGAAGGTCAGCGTGATGGACATGCTGCCGTCGGAGTTGCTTTCCGACGAGATGTACTGCAGGCCGTCCAGCCCGTTCATCTGCTGCTCGATCACCTGCACCACGGTGTCCTGCACCGTCTGCGCGGACGCGCCCGGGTAGGTCACCGCGATGCCGATGGCCGGCGGCGCGATGTTGGGATATTGGGAGACCGGCAATTGCAGGATGGACAGCGCGCCGGCCATCATCAGCACGATCGCGATCACCCAGGCGAAAACCGGCCTATCGATAAAAAACTTTGCCATGCATGGCTCCCTGATTACTGCTTGGCGGCCGCGGCGTTCGCTGCCTGCGGCTGCTGCGCATTGGCGCCGGCTTCGGTAGCGACGACTTCGACGCCCGGCCGGACCATTTGCAGACCTTCCACGATGACCTTGTCGCCGGCGGCCAGGCCGTCGGTCACCAGCCACTTGTCGCCAATGGCGCGGTCGGTCTTCAATTCACGCAATTCGACTTGGTTCTTGGCATTGACCACCAGCGCCGTGGGCAGGCCGCGCTGATTGCGCGTCACGCCGCGTTGCGGCACCAGCAGGCCGTCGGCGGCCACGCCATCGGCCAGGCGGGCGCGCACGAACATGCCCGGCAGCAGGCGGCGGTCCGGGTTCGGGAACACCGCGCGCAGCGTGATTGAGCCCGTGCCCTGGTCCACCGTCACTTCCGAGAACTGGAGCTTGCCGGTCTGCTTGTATTGCGAGCCGTCTTCCAGCGTCAGCGTCACCAGCGCAGCCTGTTCGCCATCGGCCTTTTTCAGCTGGCCGCTGGCCAGCGCGTCCTGCAAACGCAGCAGCTGCACGCTGGACTGGGTCACGTCGACGTAGATCGGGTCGATTTGCTGCACTGCAGCCAACGCGCCGGTCTGGTTGGCCGTAACCAGCGCCCCTTCGGTCACGGACGACCGGCCGATGATGCCGTCGATCGGGGACAACACCTTGGTGTAGACAAGGTTGATGCGCGCCGTGTCCAGCGCGGCCTTGGCCGACATCACGTCGGCGGCGGCCTGATCGCGCGAAGCGACGGCGTTGTCGTAGGTCTGTTGGCTGACGGCGCGCGTGGCCACCAGCGGCTTGTAGCGTTCGGCCAGCAAGGCGGCGGTCTTCTGCTGCGCCTGGGCGCGGGCAAGCGCGGCCTTCTGGCTGTCGACGCTGGCCTGGTAGAGCGCGGGGTCGATCTGATAGAGCTGTTCGCCCGCCTTGACCTCACCGCCTTCGGTGAACAGGCGCTTCTGGACGATGCCGTTGACCTGGGGCCGGACTTCGGCGACGCGGAATGCGGACGTGCGGCCCGGCAATTCCGTGGTCAGGGAAACGGGCTGCGTGGTCAGGGTGACGACCGAGACTTGCGGCTTGCCCGCCTGCGGCGCGTCCTGCTTCTTGCCGCAAGCGGCCAGGGTGAGAGCCGATGCTGTCAGCGTGACGATCGCCGCGCCGCGCCACATAGCGCTTTTCTTGTTCATAGATTGCATTCCAAAAAATATGAGGCCCCACGCTGCTCTCGCTTTCGCGGGCTTGCCGCCCCCGAGGGGGCTTTCTTGCCTTGGGACGACCCGAATCTGGCAAGGCAGTGCATCAACTGGGTGGATTCGCGTTGAATACGCAAGGTGGGCTTTATCGCATTGCTGCATTGCGGAACTCGCATTCTGCGTTATCCCGCCCCGGAAACAAAGGGGCGCATTAAGAAAACATCATTCCATTTATGGGACAATTCCAAGACCCTCGCATGTGACAGAATCTCGCCATGAAACGCTTACAAGGCATGGAACTCTTCGTAGAGGTGGCCAAGACGCACAGTTTTAGCCGCGCGGCGGCGACGCTGGGTGTCCCCAAGTCGACCTTGTCTCGCCAGGTGGCCGAACTGGAACGGTCCGTTGGCCTGCGGCTGCTCAGCCGCACGACGCGCAAAGTAGAGCTGACCGACGCCGGACGGCTGTACTTCGAGCGCTGCCAGCGCATCGTGGCCGAAGCGCAGATCGCCCACGAAGAACTGCAGAAGCTGGTCGATACGCCAGCCGGGCCGCTGCGGGTGAACATGCCCGCGGATTTCGGCACGGACTTCCTGGCTGAGTCGTTCATGGAGTTCTCCCGCCGCTATCCCGACGTCACGTTTTTCCTGGATCTGGCCAATCCGGACCACGCGTCCCGCGTGTTCCAGACCTGCGACATTTCCATCGAAATCGGCGACCTGCCCGACTCGACGCAAATCGCAAGGCTGCTGGGCATGCTGCCGGCCCACCTCTATGCCTCGCACGACTACCTGGACAAGCACGGCGAACCCCGGCACCCCAGCGACTTGACCCGCCACGAGTGCATCGAGTTCCGCGCCGAAGGCGCTGGCCGCGTGACCCGCTGGCCGCTGTCCAACGGCGACCAGCACATCGAATTCACCCCGGGCAACCGGTTTTCGGTCAATGGCGTGGCCATGGCGCGCCGGCTGGCCATGCTGGGCGCGGGCATCGCGGTGCTGGTCGGCGGCCAGACGGCGGAACAGCAGTCCGGCCAGTTACGGCGGGTGCTGCCGGATTGGCAACTGGGGCCCTTCCCTGTCTACGCGGTCACCGAAACCCGGCTCCTGCCCGCCAAGACCCGGATCTTCATCGAATTCCTGATGGAGCGCCTGGGCAGCGACGGGCAAGCGAAGGATACCCCCGCTTTCATGAAATAGCGGTGTCGCGGAAACAGATTGAAAAATCTGCCGTCCGCCGGCACGGTCTGCCGGCCGCGATGGCCGCAGATCGAGCAGAAATCGGGGTCAGAACCCTTCGTCGTCGCGCAGATAGCGCCACTGGCCCAGGGGCAGGTCGCCCAGCGACACGCGGCCGATGCGCACGCGCTTCAAGCCCACGACCTTCAGGCCCACCAGTTCGCACATGCGGCGGATCTGGCGCTTCTTGCCTTCGCGCAACACGAATCGCAGTTGGTCATGGTTCTGCCAGCGCACGTGGGCGGGCTTGAGCGCCCGGCCGTCCAGCGACAGGCCGTGGTTCAGCAGTTCCAGGCCGTGGTCCGTCAGATCGCCCTGAACGCGCACCAGGTATTCCTTGTCGACGCTGGAGTCCTCGCCGATCAAGTGCTTGGCGATGCGGCCGTCCTGCGTCAGCACCAGCAGGCCTTGGGAATCGATGTCCAACCGGCCGGCCACGGCCAGCCCGTCCAGATGGGCGCGTTCGAAACGCTGCGGCGAGCGGTCGCCGGCGAAGCGCGAGCGCGAATCGATCAGCGCCACGGCGGGCGTGTAGCCCTTTTCGGCCTGGCCGGACACGTAACCCACCGGCTTGTTGATCAGAATGGTCACGCGCGAGGTCTGGCGCGCCTGCGCGGCGCGCTCAAGCGTGATCACCTGGTCGGGATAGGCCCGGGCGCCCAGTTCGGACACCACGGCGCCGTCCACGCGGACCCAGCCGCGTTCGATATAGCTGTCGGCCTCGCGGCGCGAGCAGAGTCCGCGCTCGGACATGAGCTTGGAGATGCGTACTTTTTCCATGGCCGGTATTGTATGCGGACGCCAACCCGCCTGCCGCTCAAGCCGCCGGATCGTAATCGGACGGCGCCATGGGTTCCAGCGGATACAGCGGACGGCGCCGGCGTTCGTAGGGGAATAGCGAGAAGTCCGAACTGGTGACGCCCGCGCTGGCGCATTCCACGAGCGCCTGCGAAATCGG
>NZ_DBHKZA010000080.1:1771-17730 GCF_057314935.1 Achromobacter sp. | reverse complement strand
AGTCCGAACTGGTGACGCCCGCGCTGGCGCATTCCACGAGCGCCTGCGAAATCGGCTCAAAGACCGGCCGGCAGTACATCCGGGACTTCACCAGCACGAAGCGGGCCTGGCGCGGGTCCAGCCCCATGCTTTCGAATACGCCCAGGTCCCAGGGTTCGTGGGTTCTTTCGGTGATCACCAATTGCGCCGCGCCGATGTCCAGCACGGCGCTGCGGCCCATGCACGCCGTCTGCCCGGTATAGGTGGGACCCGTGATGACGTACTGGCCGTCGGTCACCGCGCCCACCACGCCGCGGAGAAGAACCGGCGCCGCCGGGCGGCCGATGGCGGGGATCGGCCGTTTGTTGCCCACCAGGATCTCGACCCGCGCGCCCTCGCCGGCCGCGGTCAGCGCCGCCACGGCCTCGGGATCGCAATACAGCCCGGCCACGATGCCCGTCAACCCGGCATCGACCGCGGCCATCAGGACCTCCATCGTGTCGCACGTGCCGCCGGACATGCAGTTGTCGCCGTGGTCCAGCAACAGCACAGGCTTGCCGGCGCCGCACGCCAATTCGACGGCCCGGGCCAGGGAATCGGCCAATGGCTCGCTATCGTAGAAAAAGCCGTCGCGTGCCGCCCAGATACCCTTGGCCATGTCGCTGGCCGCCTGCTCGGCCTGCGCCGGTGCGCCCGCGCCGACCGCCACGACGCTCAGGCACGGCGCGGGAATGTCAGCCAGGGCGAACCCTGCCAGCACCGACACGGCCAGCATGCCGTCGGACTCGGCGCGCCGGGCCGCGTGCACGGCATCGCGCATGGCGCCTTGGGACGTGGCGCTGCGCAGGGTGTGCGTCATCAATGGCAGGCGGCGCCACGCCATCACCGGACGCGGCCCGCCGTTGAGCCAGTCGAACAGGATACGGCCGGCGTGCTCGCCGGTTTCGTACATGTCCACGTGCGGATAGGTCTTGAAACTCACGATCACGTCGGCATTGGCCATCATCTTGGGCGTGACGTTGCCATGCAAGTCCAGCGCCACCGCGATCGGCACGTCGGGCGTCTGCTGGCGCAGGCGCTCCAGCAGATCGCCTTCGCCGTCGTCGGTGCTTTCGACCGCCATGGCGCCGTGCAGATCCAGCAGGATCGCGCCGCACCCTCGCGCGCCGGCCACGATCGCGTCGCAAAGGGTGCGATAGGCGGCTGCGTCCACCCGGCCGCTGGGATAGGCGGTGGCCGATACCGGCGTGACCAGCGACGCCCCGTTCGCCTCCGCCAGGTCGATGAACGCCGACATGGCCGTGCGCTTGCCCTTGTTGTCGTCATAGGCCTGCGCGCCGAATGCGGGGCCGTCGTTGCCGAACGCGGCCAGCGGCGTGGGCACGGGCGAGAACGTATTGGTCTCGTGGTTCAGGCGGGCGATCATGATTTTCATTGTTTTCCTCTTTGCTGGCAGGCACTTAGCCGTTTTGCCCCGACCCCGGGCGCGAGCCGCCCAGGCCAAGCTTTTCCATGGCCTCGCTGGCCTCGATGATCATTGCAGCGACTTCGGCCACGCTGACGCGCAGGCCCGTGGCTCGGGTCCGCATGTGTTCGTAAGCCGCGCGTTCATCCAGCCGCTGATGGTCCATCAGCACGCGGATCGCCTTTTCAATGACGCGCCGCGCCTTGATGGTGTTTTCCAACTTGTCGATCTTGACCTGCTGGCGGCTTTGGAACTGCTTGGCAGAACGCGCCAGCACCAGCGTGCTGAGAATGCCGGCGGACCGGAACGGCCGCGTCAGCACGCCATGCGCGTTGGTCTTGAGCAATTGCTTGAGCGTGGTGGGGGTCTCGTATTCGGACAGCGCGATCAAGGTGGCCTCGACTTCGCTGGCCGACCAGGCCGAGCTGTTCTGCACGCACTGCGACACCTGGAAGAAGATGACGTCCGCGCCGGCGGGCGCGGCATCCGGGAACGGCCAATGCAAATGGATGCGGCAACCGATGCGCTTGAGTTGCTCGACCAGCACGTCGCGGTCTTCGCCGGGCGGATACACCACCGCGACGGCCACACTGCGCAGGTCCTCATAGAGGCGGCGTAGGCTATGGTCCATGCTCATTTCAACCAGAATTCGTCCAGACCGAACGCCGTCAGATAGGGATCCGGCTTCACCGGCTGGTCGCTTTCCCAGACGATGTCGAACCGCCCGTCCGCCCGGCACACGCCAATGCGCGGCGTCAGCACGCAGTGGTTGTTTTCCGCCAGGATGGACATCTGCCCGTCCGGCGCGTCGAACTGGACCTGATGCACCGCCCGCACCAGTTTGCGCGTGTCCATGCTGCCTACCCGCTGCAGCGCGCGCGCGAACAAGTGCACTTGGCTGTAGCAGGTCTCCGCATAGACGCTGGCCGGCTGCTCGCCGAAGCGCTCGCGCCAGCGCGCCAGGAAATGCTGGTTGGCAGGCGTGTCGACCGTGTTGAAATAGGTGGCGGCGGTGATGTGCCCCACGCAGCGTTGCGGCCCGATCTCGGCGACCTCGGACTCCGCCATGGTCAGGCTGGCGATGGGAATGTGGGCCGTCTGCGCCCCCGCTTGCTGGCAGGCCTCGTGGTAGCGCTGGTAGAAGCGCTGCGCGTCCGCGCCGATCAGCGTGGAGAACACCACGTCCGGCTGGATGCGCCGGATGTCGGCCACGACGTCGATGATGTCGCTTTCGTCGCAGCCCAAAGGCAGATAGGTCTCGTCCAGGATCTCGCCGCCGTGCTCCTCCACGGTCTCGCGCATGATGCGGTTCGTTTCGCGCGGGTAGATGTAGTCCGCCCCCACCAGGAAAATGCGCGAGCCGCAGTTCTGGATCAGGTAGGCGGCCAACTGCATGCTGCCCTGATTGGGCGCCGCGCCCGTATAGATGACGTTGGGCGAATACTCGAACCCTTCATACACCGAGCCGTACCACAACAGGGAATTGGTGCGCTCCACGACGGGCAGCATCGCTTTGCGGCAATGCGAGGTGCAGCCGCCGAAAATGACGCTGACTTCGTCGTCCAGCAGCAAGCGGGCGGCCAGGCGCCGATACTCCTCGGCGTCGCTGCGCGGGTCGTACACCACGGGCTCCAGCGGCCGGCCCAGCACGCCGCCCAAGGCGTTGATCTCTTCCACGGCCAGCACCGTCCCGAAGAAATGCTGCGATTCCGTCGTGCCCGTGACGCCGCTTCGCGAATACAGCACGCCGATGCGCCAGCCGGGCCGTTCTGCGTCCTTGTCCTGGAGCGAGGTCATGATGACGTCCTTAAGCGTGAATCCAGCGTGCCGGCCAGGGCGGAAACCGAATGGGCGGCGTTCATACCTTGAGATGGTCAATGATATTGCCGATGGCCTGGGGCGCACCAGCATCGCCCTGGTCCACGATGGCGCCCTGCTTGAGCACCAGATAGCGGTCGGCCACGTCCAGCGCGAAAGCCACATTCTGCTCGACGATGAACAGGGTCGTGCCGCGCCGTTCGCGTTCCCAGTTCAGGGCGCGGCCCAGCCGTTCGATCACCGACGGTTGCAACCCCTCGGTGATTTCATCCAGCAGCAGCAGTTCGGGCCGTTGCATCAGTCCGCGCGCCACCAGCAGCATCTTCTGTTCCCCGCCCGACAAGGTGCCAGCGTGCTGGCGCAGCCGCGTCGCGAACACCGGGAATAGCTCGGTGATGTCGGCGAAACGCTCGTCGAAGAGTTTCTCGCTGGGCAGGCCCAGCCGCAGGTTGTCGCGGATGCTCAAGTCGGGAAACAGGGGCTGCTCCTGCGCCGCGTACGCGACGCCGCAGCGCGCCACTTCGTGCGGGCGCAAGCGCGTGGCGTTCACGCCGCCCACGCTGACCTGCCCCCGCAACTTGGGCAGGTAGCCCATGATGGTCTTGAGCAGCGTAGTTTTGCCCATGCCGTTCTTGCCCAGCAGCGCCACGCACGCGCCGCGCTCGACCGACAGGGAAACATCGTTCAGCACCACCGAGCCCTTGTAGCCGCTGGACACGCCGTCCAGGCGTAATGCCGGCGCAGTACTCGTCATTGCCCTGCTCCTTGCGCGGCCTGCGCGCTACCCGCGTAGATGGTACGCACCAGTTCGGATTCCACGACGTCGCGAAAGCTCCCGTCCATGACAATCCGGCCCTGATGCAAGACGACGATCCGCGTCGCCACTTCCTTCACGAAGTCCAGGTCATGCTCCACCAGCAGGCAGCACAGGCCGTACTTGTGCGCCAGCGATGACAGCATCTGGCCGATTTGCGCCCGCTCGGCCTTGGAGAGGCCCGCCGTGGGTTCGTCC
Source organism: Achromobacter sp. (assembly GCF_057314935.1). NCBI lineage: Bacteria > Pseudomonadati > Pseudomonadota > Betaproteobacteria > Burkholderiales > Alcaligenaceae > Achromobacter > Achromobacter sp. The sequence goes on along the minus strand of NZ_DBHKZA010000080.1, from coordinate 13,456 downwards.
AGCAGCACGATGCGCGGCTCCAGCGCCAGCACCATCGCCAGTTCCAGCGCCTGTTGCTGCCCGTGCGACAGGTCGCGGGCCACGCTGCCCAGGCATTGGTCCAGCCCCGTCACGCGCAGCACTTCCAGCGCGTAGGGCGGCAGATCCAACGTGGACGCGCGGCGCCACCATGATGGCTGCTCGCGCAGCGTCGTGGCGATGCGCAGGCTTTCCGCCACCGTCATCGTGTCAAACACGTTGGCATTCTGGAACTTGCGCCCCAAGCCGTAGCGCACGCATTGCTCCGGGCCGTCCCGCAGTACCCGGTGGCCGTAAAGCTCCAGTTCGCCTTCGGACCGTTCGGCGCCGTCGGCGATGCAGCGCATCAGCGTGGTCTTGCCTGCGCCGTTGGGGCCGATCAGACCTACCAATTCACCGCCCCTGGCCCGCAGGTCGATGCCTTCCAGCACCTTCAGGCTGCCGAAGCGCTTGGCCACGCCGGACAGGTTCAGCGCCCATGACGCCGCGCTGGCCGGTTGCGGCTGCCCCGCGCGCACGCCCAGCGCCGGCACCGGCGCTGTCGCGCCGCGCCGCAAGAACGGCGCCGTCAGCAGCGGCAGCAGCCCCCGAGGCAACAGCAGGATCACCAGGATGAAGGTCACGCCCAGCAGCAATTGCCACAGGAACGGCATATTCCCGCTCAGGTAGGAACCGGCCACGTTGATGAGGATGGCGCCCAGCACCGGCCCCCAGATGGTGCCCCGCCCGCCCAGCGCCACCCAGATGATCAACTCGGTGCCGAACACGAACCCCGTGAGCTCCGGCGCCACCACCCCGCTGAACGCGCCATAGCCGAACCCTGCCAGGCTGGCCACGGCACCGCACACCACCAGCAGCACGATGCGCCAGTTGGCGGTGTTCAGGCCCAGGTAGCTGCAGCGCGATTCGTTGTCGCGCAGCGCCACCAGGATGCGCCCGCCGTCGCTGCGCATCACGACCCACGCCAGCAAGGCCACCACCGACAGGGTTCCCGCCGCGATCACATACCATGCCTCAAGAGACAGGTCGAACGTCTCGTAGCCCGTCAGGCCGGACGACGAGCCGGTATAGGTGCCGCCAGCCAGCACCAGCTGCATCAACACGATCGGCAGCACCAGTGAGATGACCGTCGCGAAAAACGGCGACGCCCCCCGATAGAACGACAGCCACCCCGTCACCAGCGCCAGCAGCGCCGCGGCGCCCACCGCCACCAACGCGGCCAGCGCGGCGGTGGCGGGCGAAAACCCGTAATGCGTGAAGGCCAGGCCGGCGGCATAGGCTCCCACGCCGAAAAAGGCGGACTGGCCGAACGTCAGATGGCCGGTGTAGCCCCACAGCACGTCCACGGTCACGGCCGCCATCGCGAAAAACAACGCCTTGATCAGCACGTTGAGCAAGTAGGTGTCGAAGATCCAGGGGCCGGCCACGGTCAGGACCAGGCACATGGCAGCCAGCCACGGCAGCGCGTGGCCGCGCGGCGCGCGCGAGGCAGGGGCAGAGGCCGCCTGCGCGCCTTGTGCAAGCGAATGGTCAGTCATGGGCGAATCCTTGGGGACGCAGGCGCAGCGTCAGTGCGGCCAGGACGGCGATGGTGACGCCGCCCAGGATCGGGCTGACGAAGATGCTCACCAGCACCTGGCAGGCGCCATAGACCAGGCAGGTCAGGAGCAGCGCGGTGATCGAATGGCCCGACACCATGACCAGCATGAAGGCGCTGACCAGCCACGGCAGGCCCATGTTCGGGTCCACGCTGGACAACGGCGTGATCAGCGCGCCGGCAAGCGCCCCCAGCCCGGCCCCCAGGCCGAACGTGGTGAAGCGTATGCGCTCGGCGTTGATGCCCAGGCCGCGCGCCAGGTCCTCGTTCATGATCACGGCGCGGGTCCGCACGCCGAAACGGGTGCCGTTGAGCAAGAGGGTCATGGCGGCGTAGATCAGCAACGCCCCCGGCACCAGGAACAGGCGGTACGCCGAATACTCCGTGCCCAGAAAAGCCACGGCGCCCTGGATCGGCGAATCCACGAACTGCACTTCCCGCCCGAACGCCACGGTGATGAGCTGGCCGATCACGATGCCCAGTCCCCACGTGGCCAGGATCGCGTCCAGCGGCCGCTTGTATAGCGGCTGCACGATCAGGCGCTCAACCGCCATACCCACCAGCACGCCGACCGCCAGCGCGAATGGCAGGGCCGCCCAGGGGTTCAGGCCCAACTGCGTCACGACGAGGCTGGCATAGCTTCCCAGCGTAAGAATCGCCCCGTGCGCGAAATTGACGATCTTCATCACGCCGAAGATGATCATCAGCCCCGACGTCACGATGAAGAGCATGGCGGCCGTGCTCAAGATGTCCAGCAGCAAACCCATATCGGTCTCCGGCGCCGCCGGACGAGCCGGCGGCGCGCATCACGTTACTGCGGCGTCATTTCAGATCCGGGCATTGCGCACCCGGATCCACCTTATCGAAGGTCTGCAGGATCTTGATGGAACCGTCCTGCTGCACCTGCCCCAGGCGCATGGTCAGCGCCGCGTGCCGTTGGCGGTCCATCTTGACGGGGCCGCGAGGGCCGTCGAACGACACTTCGCTCAGGGCCTGCACCACCTTCTGCGGATCCATGCCGCCGGCCTTCTCGACCGCCGCCTTGTACAGATAGAAGGCTTCGTACTGCGGGCCCGAGAATTCGTTCGCGGTCTTGGCGTCGTTGCCGAATTTCGCCTTCAGGCCGTCCAGGAATTTGCGGTTCTGGGGCGTATCGATGCTGGTCAGGTACGACGCCGACATGTACATGCCCACCGCCGTGTCGCCCATGGTCTTGGCCGTTCCTTCGTCTATCGCCAGGTTGCCGTAGGGCATCGACAGCCCCGCCGCCTTGACCTGCTTGGCCAGGCTGACGTTCGGGCCTCCGCCCGCCGTCGAGCTGATCAGCGCATCCGGGTTGGCCGAACGGATCTTCGACACCACGGGCGTCCAGTCCGAACCGTCGATGGGCAGATATTCCTCGCCCACGACGCGCCCGCCCTGCTTTTCGATGTATTCCCGCGTGAACTTCAGCATGCCGCGGCCGAACGCGTAGTCGCTGCCGACCAGGAAGAAGGTCTTGGCGCCGCGCTCCTTCATGAAATGGTCCACCACTGGCGCCACCTGCTGCTCGGGCACCCAGCCGTTCACATGCATCCAGCGGTTGCACGAACGGCCTTCATAGAACGAGGTGTAGATATAGGGCACCTTGCCGCGCGACACGATGGGCAGCGCGGCATTGCGCGCCGCGCTGGTTTCCATGGCGATGATGGCATCGACCTTCTTCTGGAAGACCAGCGTGTCGTAGGCCTTTTGCGCGCCCACGGCGCCCGAGGCGTCGTCGGCGATCTCCAGCACGATCTGGCGGCCCAGGATGCCGCCGGCCGCGTTGATCTCGTCGGCCGCCAGCTGCGAGGCCTGCACCACGCCGGGCGCCACGACGCTGTTGGCGCCCGACAGGCCGACCGGGACACCGATGCGCAAAGGCTCCGCCGCGTGCGCGCCGGCGACACCGGCCAGTAACGCGACGATCGACAAGCGGATGCGGAAGCTGCTGAAGAGGGGTTTCATGAGGTTGCTCCTTGGGAGTCGGCCATGGGCCATCGCTTAACGTTGCCGCGGGGCGCCGTCAGCGCCCAGTAGCTCGTCGTAGACATCGCAGCGCCTGTCGCGCAGCACGTGGTTGAAATCGTTCAATTGGCGCGACCGGCGCGACGCCTGCACGTCGACGGACGCCAGCAGCACTTCTTCCTGGTCGACGCTGGCGGGGCCCGCAGCCGTCCAGCCCTGCGACCCGACGATCAGGCTGCGGCCCACGAATGGCTGACCGCGTTCGGTGCCCACCCGGTCGGCGCACACGACGGTCAAGCCGTTGCTGTGCGCGCCGCTGATGGTCAGCGCATGGGCCATCACCGGCCCCTCGGGCGTCTGCCCCGGCATGGGCACCCAGTTGGTCGGCACCGCCACGATGTCCGCGCCGCGCACCGCCAGCAGCCGGTAGACCTCGGGGAACCAGCCGTCATAGCAAATGGCCACGCCCAGGCGGCCCAGTTCGGTGTGGAACACCGGCAGGCCCAGGTCTCCGGCCTCGAAATACAGGTTTTCGTCGCCCCACAGATGCAGTTTGCGATACGTGCCGATATAGCCGTCGGGACCCGCGATCACCGCGGCGTTGTACAGGCGGTCTCCACTGCGTTCGGCGATGCCCGCCACCAGGTAGATCCCCAGGCGCTGCGCCAGCGCGATCCAGGCCTGCGAACTCGGGCCGCCGGGCACGGCTTCGGCCAGCGCATAGGCTTCTTCGCGGCTTTCGAACACGTAGCCCGTGTTCGCCAATTCGGGCAGCACCACCAGCCGCGCGCCTTGGGCTGCGGCCTGCTCCACCAGTTCGGCCGAGCGGGCCACATTGGCGGCGACTTCGCCGATCAAGGGGGCCATCTGCACACTGGCTACCCAGATGGCCGTGGCCGCGGAACGCTGCGTGTCCGACGCTTGCATGCGATCTCCCAATTTGGAAATTGAAAACGAAAAAGCCCCCGACCACGCATCGCGTGCAAGTCGGGGGCTTCTATAGCCATACTTGATGTTCAAGCAGCAATTATTGCTGCGGGGTACTGCATGCCTTGCTCGAAACGGCCAAAGCCGATTACGGGCCCCGTCAACGGGAGGGAAGGCATTCCGGTCAATCTTGACCGTGGGCAGATAATAGAGATCGCGCCGATGCCGGGACAATAAGTGCTTTCCCGGACGCTGGAACCGCGTGCCGGCCGGCGGCGGCGCAGCGCGTTTTGCGGCGTCGCCGGCACTGCTGCGTCATTGCGACGCATTGGGGCCGTCAGCCGGGCTTGGCATAATACGCAGCCATGATGAAACCCGCAGCACATCACCCTCCGCTCGCCGCCGGCTGGCTCCCCGTCGCCCCGCCCATCCTGTCGCCGGTCGTTCGCCATTGGCTGTTCCGCCCCGGCGCGCTGACCGCCGGCCTGCGCCAAGTCGGCCAGGTCCGCCTGCGCGTGCTGGCCGAATACGCCGATGGCGCCCCGCAGGATGAAGCGCGCGCCATGGGGATCGCCCCCGGCACGCCGGTGTGGATCCGTGAAGTGCTGATGTCGGTGAACGGCGTGGACAGCGTGCCGGCCCGCAGCCTCACGCCTCTGGGCGCGTCGCACGGCGCCTGGCAAGGCATGCGCCGGCTGCTGACCCGGCCGCTGGCCGACATGCTTTACCACGACAGTACCGTCATCCGGTCGCCCTTCGCCTGCCGCCGCCTGGCGCGGCCGGTGCCGTTTCACGCCACGGCGCGCGACGTCCTGCCGCCTGAACGGCGGGACCACGACGCCGCCCGCATCTGGGCGCGCCGGTCCGTGTTCTGGCGCCAAGGCCAGCCGCTGCTGGTGGCCGAGTGCTTCCTGCCGGGCTTCTGGGAACTGGTCGCGGACCGGCCCGTGCCGCCGCTGGTGCCCCATCAGCGCACGCCGCGCTAAGGAGCGGGCGGCGGACGCCCCCGAGGTTGCCAGGCAGCCCGAGCCGCACAAGGCCGGATATGCCAGAATAAGGCAATGAGACCCTACCTCGTTCTCGGCCTGCTCCTGCTTGGAACCCTGGCCGCCGTGGGCTACCGCGTCCGGCATCCCAAGCCCGACGACACCCGACGCCGCATCCTCAGCGACCTTGTCGCCGGCGGCATCATGTACGCTTTCGTCGCGCCGGCCGTCGGCGGCGCCACGCTCATGCTGGCCCTCTCGGCGGTATCACGGGATCCGCAGAACCTGATGTTGACCGTCCTCGGCCTGCCCTGGTTCTATGTCTTCGGCATCGTGCCGGCCCTGTTGTGCGGCATCGTGGCAGGCGCGCTCAAACCGGCTCGTTCGACGTGGCCGGCCTTAGGCATGATGACGGCGGCGGGCGGCCTGTTCGGATTCCTTTTCCTGGCCGCATTCGGCAGCCGCGACTTCACATGGGCAGACCTGCTGTTCCCCTTGAGCGTCGGCGCCCTGCCCGGCATCGTCGGGGCGCTGCTTTGCACCTATTGGTTCTTCGGCAGGCCCGGCCGCCCACGCGCGCCGGCAACGGATTCGACGCCTGAGGCGGCGGATCCCCCGCAATGACCGCATCACGTCCCCTTCCCCCCTTCCTTGGCAGCCCCATCACCGACATGCTCCCTCACATGCTTACCCTAGGGTTGCGGCGCTTCTGCCTGCTGGCAATCGCCAGCCTGATCACGCTGCATGCGGGCGCCAGCCTGGCGCAGACGTTCGACCGGCAGGCGGAAAACCAGCGCTATCAACAATGGCTGCAAGATTTCCAGCAGGATTTCCAGCAATTGCGCCAGTCTCCGGATCGGGCGAACGCGGACGTCGATAAACTTTTCGCCAACACGCTGGTGCCCGGCTCGCGCGCCTCGCAGCTTGTCAAGGAACTGGCCCGCGCCCAAGGCGACAGCACACACGGCGAAATCCGCTTTGTGGGCATCCAGCGCGTGTTCATGGCCGCGCTGTCCCATTCGGTCGTCGCGGGCGACGGCGGCGTCTATCCCGAAACCCAGGCGGCGTTCAAACAGCAGACCTTGCGCGTGCGCTACATGCATGTGGACGGCGGCGGGCGGCTGGAGAACTACTTCAACAACCCGGAAATCTTCAAACCCTACCGGCTGCCGGCCCCTGGCGTGTTGACGCGCGATGCCTACCCCTTCCTGCTGTTTGAAGACGCACAGGGCAAGCTGCGCCTGGGCGGCGTATCCAAGGAATTCTGGGACCTGGTGAAGTACATGGACGCGCAACAATATGCGTAAGCTGCCGATCGCCCTTGCTCTGGCATCCGCACAGGCGCTGCTTGCCGCCCCCGCCCTTGCCGATTGCGGCCCGGCGGTTACCGATTTCTCCGCGCCCCCCAGCCTTTCCGCCGTGCCGGTGTCCGTCGACCTGGCGAACGACCGCGTGCTGCTGGGCAAACAAGGCGAACGCGTGCCGACGAACCGCAAACTGGCCTGGACCAACGAACGCGGCGACCCGGATCCGCAGACCTGGACGGACAAGGTCGACTGGTCGGCCTACCGCGCTCGGGAAACGCCGGGCACGACCGCCCCGACCCGGCTTTACTTCAGCCCGGACGGCAGGCTGTGCCGCGTGGAGCGGTATGGCAAGATCCGCGGCAGGACGGTGCTGGAAGGCGGCTATGTCCTGGCCTACGACACGGCGGGTGCGCTGGCGGCCTACACCGAATACGACTTGTCGGGTTCGTCCGATGCCCAGCCCTATGCCGCAACCCGGCGCGCGTGCCTGCAACGCGATGCGCGGGGCGTCCTGACCACCTTCATCGATGACGGCTGCGGCGATCCCAAAGGCCCCGGCGCCAGCCGCCATTATGTGCGTGATGCCTCAGGCCGTTTGCTGCGCGTGATCGACACGCTGTCGCCAGGCCAGCCTTTGGCCGTCCAGACCCTGGACGCGCAGGGCAAGCCGGCGCAGCGCTACGTGCGCCAATACTCCGCATTTATCTCCCCGGGCGATAGCCAAGGGCCTTTTGCCTACCCCGAACCGGCCACACGGCCTGACCGCCTTTACCCGCGCCTGCGCGAACACATCGCGGCGATTCCGGGTGAAATCCCGGGTGTGGAATGGCGCATCGTGCGCATCCCCGACGACGTGCCGATGGACGGCGATGACCAATCATCGTGGGACCCCGCCCTGCAAACCCTGCTGGCCAAGGGCGAAACCGATGCGCAGGGCACCGCGATCGTGGCCCCCCAGGCCCAGGAGCAGATCTGGCAGGCCATGCACAAGCACCCCGGCCGCGTCCTGTTCTATTTCGACCCGATGGGGCGCGTCGCGCTGGTGCCGGCCATGGCGCCTGCGCAATGGAATGCCTGCGGCGATCCGGCCAACCTTGGGCCGGACGCCTGCACGCCATGACGGTCAGCGCTTGCCTGGCCGCGTATCCACCGCCAGGCACAGCAACGCCGTCACCAACGCCAGCGCCACGTGCCCCACATACAGCGGCGAGAAGGCGGCGTGGCTGACCGCGCCATGGCCCAGCATCAGCACCGTGATCGCCACGCCCATCACCCCGCCGATCTGCCGCGTCGCCTGATTGACGGCGCTGCCCACGGCGTAGTGCTGCGCGGGTAGCCGGCTGACGGCCGCGCCTGACAAGGACGGCAGCACCATGCCCACGCCGATCCCGCTCAACAGCAGACCCGGCAGCCATTGCGTCAGATACGCGGGTTGCTCGCCCGGCACCAGCAAGAACCACAATCCGCTGGCCGCATAGATCAAAGAACCGCCCACCAGGAACGGACGATGGCCCATGCGCGCGGCCAGGCGCCCGGCCAGGATCGCCGTCGGCATGACCAGCAGCGGCCCCGGCGTCACGGCCAGGCCGGCGCGCGGCAGGCTGTAGTGCCAGACACCCGTCATGTAGAAAAAGAACGCGAAGAACATCATCGCGAACGCGATGCCGAAGCTCAGCGTGGCCAGGTTCACATAGCGATAGGTACGGTGCTTGAAAAGCGACAGGTCGACCAGCGGATGCGGCGTGGCGCGCGCCCAGGCCACGAAAGCCCCCAGCGACACGACGCCCACGGCGGCCACCACGCCCAACTCCAGCCGGCTCCACGACGGCGACTCCGACTGCACGATCGCCAGCGCCAACGCGCCCACGGCCACCATCAGCAAGGCCATGCCGACGCCGTCCACGCGGCGGCGCGCATCGGCCTTCACAGATTCCTTCAACAGGCCTGCGCCATACCAGAGCGACAAGGCGCCCAACGGCAGGTTGATGTAGAAGGCCCAGGGCCAGCCCGCCATGTCCACGACGAACGCCCCCAGGCTGGGGCCGACCGCCGCGGCCAATCCGCCCACCGCGCCCCACAAGCTGACCGCCACGGCGCGCTGGGAGGCCGGAAAAGCGGCCAGCACGATGGACAGCGAAGCCGGCGTCAACAGCGCCGCGCCCACGGCCTGCAGCACCCGGGCGGCGATCAGCCACGCCACGCTGCCTGCCAGGCCGCACGCGGCCGAGGCGGCCAGGAACAGCACCACCCCCACCATGAACATGCGCTTGCGGCCATGCGTGTCGGCCAGGCCGCCGGACGGGATCAGCATGGCGGCGAACACCACCGTGTAGGCATTGAGCACCCACGACATATCCGCCGCCGAGGCCTCGGGAAAACCGGCGCGCAGGGCGCCGAACGCCGCGTACAGCATGGTGCTGTCCAGCGACACCAGGAACACGGCGATGCTGGCGACCCAGAAGATGGGCCATGGAGACGCCGCGACGGGCGCGATGGCGGGGTCGTTCGCGGACTCGCTCTTGGATTCGCTTGCGGGTTCGTTTACGGAAATGGCCGGGGTTGATGCCGGCGCGGAGCGGGCGGTAGCGTGCATGATGGATTTATCCCAGCGCCTTCAGATACACCGCCGGCTCGGCGGACAAGCCCTGCTTGACCTGGCGGGTCCGGTCGTCGGCCAGCACTTCTTCCGCGCCCGCCTCCAGCCCGTCGAACGCCTGGCTCACGATGGATTCCGGCGTGGACTTGGGGCCGTCGATGCCCTTGGTCAGATCCGTATCCACAAAGCCCATGTGCAGGCCCAGCACCTGCGTCTTCTGCGCCCGCAAGTCGTTGCGCAGGCCGTTGGTCATGGCCCAGGCGGCCGACTTGCTCATGGCGTAGACGCCCAGCAGCGGGCCGTTGATCCAGCTGGCGATCGACAGCACGTTCAACAGCGCGCCGCCGCCGTTGGCAGCCAGCACCGGCGCGAACGCTTGCGCCACGCGCAGCGAACCGAAGAGGTTGGTATCCAGATGACGTTGCGCGGATTCGATGCTGCCCTCCGCCATGAATCCGCCGATGGCTGCGATGCCGGCGTTGTTGATGACGAGCGTCACGTCCGAGGCATGCGCCGCGGCGGCCGCCACGTCTTGCGGATTCGTCACGTCCAGCTTGATCGCTTCGACGCCTGCCAAGGTGACGGTCGAGGGATCGCGCGCGCCGGCATAGACCTTGCGCGCACCGCGGGCCAGCGCCTCGCGGGCAAAGGCCAACCCTAAACCGCGGTTGGCGCCGGTAATCAAAACCACTGCATTCTTGAGATCCATGATGGGATGTCCTTGGAGGGTAGATAAAGCAACTGGTGTTGGCTAAATATGATGATCATCATATTTATGGCCGGTAAAAAGACCGCGCAATGCGGCCTTGGGATGCGGTTCGGGTCAGGCGGACGGTGCGCTGGCCTCGCGGTCGTATTGGTCCAGGATGGCGTGGCGGGCCGACGCCAGCACCGCGCGCCCTTCGGGGTTGTCGCCCAGCGCCCGGGCCAGCTGCAAGGCGCCGACGAGCGTACTGGTCACCGCGGCGGCAGCGTGCTCGCCTGCTGTTGCCGGCAGCACCTGCCGCACGGCTTCCATCAAGCGTTGCACACGCACGGCCGAGGCTTCACGCACTTCGGACGACTGGCGCGGGATCTCGGAGGCCAATGCCGACACCGGGCAGCCCCCTTCACACCCTTTCAAATGCGCCTCGCCCAGATACGCTTCAACCCAGGCGCGCAAGGGGCTGGCTCCGTCGGCCCGGCGTTGCTCCATGCTCTTGGACATGCGCGCCGCGCCATCGCGACCGGCGCGTTCCATCGCGGCGGCCAGCAGCGCGTCCCGCGACGGGAAATGCGCGTAGAAGCCGCCGTGGGTCAGCCCCGCCTCTTTCATGACGTCGGCCACGCCGACACCCGCATAGCCTTCGCGACGGATCGCCCGCGCCGCCGCGTCGACGATGCGTTCGTGAGACAGCGCTTTACGGGAGGACGGGCCAGGCATGGTCGGGAATCCGAAATATGATGATCATCATATTAATCCCGCAAAAAGACCCCGTGCAAGGAAATTACGGGGTGAATTTGTAACGCTGGAATTCAGGTCGGCAAGGGCGGCGCTTAGCGCCAGGCTTCCGGCTCGACGCTGACTTCGCCCTTGTCGGCCGAAAAGTAGACGATGCCGTCCGAGATGTTGGCGTTCAGCTGCATCGTGCGCTCGGCCAGCTTGGCTAACGCGCGGGTCTGGTCCGACGGCAGGTTGATGACCTTCAGGTTACGGGTGCGCTCCAGCTTGTTGCGCACACCGTCCCACCAGATCTTGCTGGCCGATCCGCCGTAGCAGTACACGATGACTTCGTCGGCGCGGCCACAGGCGCGCAGGATGCGGCGCTCTTCGGGCTGCCCCACTTCGATCCACAGCTTGACCGCGCCAGTCAGGTCCTTGACCCACAAGTCCGGCTCGTCGGTATCGCTCAGGCCCTTGGTGAACGCCAGCTCTTCCTGCGCATGCAGGGCGTAGGCGACCAGGCGAACCATCAGGCGTTCGTCGGTTTCCGAGGGATGACGGGCGACCGTCAGCGAATGGCTGCCGTAGTAGTGGCGGTCAGTGTCGGCGACGTTGAGTTCGGCCTTGTAGATGGTGGCGCGCAGGGCCATGGTGAAAAATCCGTTGAAATCGTGCAGATTGCGTGAAGGCCGCCATGATAACGCTTGCGGGAGGGGGCGTGGTTCGCCGCGGGTCTCGTGGGGCGGTCTGTGCAGCAGCACTTCGTAGGTCGCTTGTCGGCGTGGGTGGCATGGGCACTCGCGCCCACGATTGCGGTCCGGCGCGCAGGCGCCGGACTCGCC
>NZ_DBHKZA010000080.1:0-1671 GCF_057314935.1 Achromobacter sp. | reverse complement strand
GGCATGGGCACTCGCGCCCACGATTGCGGTCCGGCGCGCAGGCGCCGGACTCGCCTCGGCGGCCCCCCCCTTCGTCATCGTCGTCCGCCTGCGGCTCCCTTCCGATTCCCTCGGGCGCATCGAGGTTGCTCGCGCCCATGCCACCCACGCCGACAAGCTGGATCCGTCCGGGCCTGGTGCGCTGCTGGAGCCGTGGTCGGTGTCGAGGCTTGCGGGGCCCGCCGATTGCGGCCGCCCGGGCGGCCGTAATCGGCATACGCATCGTGCGTCGTCGGCAAGGTGGACGCTTCGCGAATGCGGGGGCTGGATTGCTAGGGGTGCCGCCATCGGAGGGGTGGTAGAGATGGGCGGCGCGCGGCACGCGGCGGCTTGCGCATGGGGACGTTGCGCGCGCGCCGCCCATCGGGCACTGGTATCTAAGCGACGAGTGACGGCGTTACACTTCTCGTGGACTTTGCCCACTTCGTTGCTCGCTTTGTCGACTGTGTTGCCGTTTTTTTGCCCTTATCGTTACGCGCTTCGCCATCCTCTTTTCACCTGCGCCCTCGTCTTCCGACCATGACCGCCACTGCCGCTCTGCTCGCCTTCACGCTGGCCGCCGCTATCCTCACGATCACGCCCGGGCTGGATACGGCACTTGTCTTGCGCACCGCCGCCGTCGAAGGCGGGCGCCGGGCGCTGATGGCGGGGCTGGGAATTTGTGCGGGATGCCTGCTTTGGGGCGCCATCGCCGCATTCGGCCTGGGCTCCCTGCTGGCCGTCTCTACGCTGGCTTACGACACGCTGCGCATCTGCGCCGCCGCCTACTTGTTCTACCTGGGTGCCAAGCTTCTGTGGCGCACCCTGCCCGGACGCAGACCCGACCCGCAAGCGACGGTATCCGATCCGGCGTCCCGCACGCCCGCTCCCGTCGCCACCAGCGCAACCGGCTGGTTTCTGCGTGGGTGTCTGACCAATGCCCTGAACCCGAAGGTGGGCATCTTCTACATCACGTTCCTGCCCCAGTTCATCCCCGCAGGCAGCGACGTGCTGACCTTCAGCCTGCTGCTGGCGACCATCCACGCCCTCCTGGGCGTGCTCTGGTTCGCCCTGCTGGTCGCCGCCACCCGCCCGCTGGCAAGATGGCTGTCCCACCCCGCCGTGATGCGCGGTTTGGACCGTATGACCGGTGCCGTGTTCATTGCGTTTGGATTGAAGCTGGCGCTGGAGAAGCGCTGAAGCGGGAGATGGTAGGTACGGTGGGGGGATCGCGCAAGGCGGTCTTTGTGAACCACGATCGGTGCGGGCGAACCCCGATGGGTTACGCGCGTTGGGCGCCTATGAAGTAGGCAGGGCTTGCCGCGCTCCACCCATCCTACGGGATGCGCCACACCGTCTCGGCGAGCGCGAAGCGTCATTGTTCCGCCGCAAGACGCTTGAACGCCAAAAAAGGCCGCCCGGGCGGCCGTCTTTGGCGGCCCCGCAAACTCCTTCACCCCTCCTGGCCCGGGGCAAAAACGCCAAGCACCCCGCCCTCCCCGATGGCCGGCAGAGGCAATCAGTGGAGCAGTCGGCGTCGGGGTGGGGGTGGGTGCGGGGAGTCGATGCGCCCGAGGGAATCTGAAGGAACCGCCAACGGCGGTGACGAAGATGACGACGGGGGGGGCCGCCGAGGCAAGTCCGGAGCGAAGG